>DATNQN010000119.1 GCA_036703985.1 Leptolyngbyaceae cyanobacterium | reverse complement strand
GGGGGAGCAGGGGAGCAGGGGAGCAGGGGAGCAGGGGAGCAGGGGAGCAGGGGAGCAGGGGAGCAGGGGAGCAGGGGAGATAAATATAATAAATTTTTATAGTTCAGACTTCATCCTTCAGACTTCATCCTTTCCCTATTTCAAGGAATAATTTCTGTAACTACTCTGCCACCATTCTCGCCACCTGTAATTACGATCGTCTGGTCTTTAAATTGCCCGATTGCTTTTGGCCCTCTTAAAGTTAGCGGCGGGTCAACTTGTTTATAAAAAACATTGCCTACAGCTTCAAATGTTTCATTAGGTAAATACCAAGTCATTCGATCGGTTCGCATTTGAGAAGGTGGCCGCTGTCCCGTACCATAGACATTACCAGTTAAATAAGCGATTTTAGGTTCTAAATCAACTCGACCTTTGCTAGCGTTTAAATTTACCTGTTGTACGCGATGAAACAGGCGCACTGGTAGGTCAGATACTATTGTTTTAGCGTTTAAGTTCCACACTATCAGATCGCTGGCAACGTCAAGAGGCGGATCGAACAAATTCAACAACCCCTTCTGTCTGAGGGTAGCTATTTTGTTTTTCAGATCGACGTCTCCTCGTTCGCCCGTTCCGCGATCGGTAATTTTTTTATCTACATATCGGTCTATTTGCAAAGGGCGATCGCCAATAATTTTCTGCTCTTCCATTTGCCAAATTAAATGTTCTGTCCTTAATTGTAAAATTGGTTCTTGTTGAGTAACTGCTACTACTTTACCGCTTAATTCTATTAATCTTTTCTTACTAAATGCTTTGGCTTCTTGTGCCGTTGCTTGCACTTGTTTATGAGTACCGTTTAATTGATTGCGGACAATTAAAATATCTTCTTTAGGACGCCATTCCAACTCATTGCCACGTAATAATACTTGATTTTGAATATCCGTAGCTACGATATCACCCTTCAAAAAAATTACTTCTCCATTTTCATGCACTTCTCCTTCTTTACCAGTTACCTGATAAACTAATTTTCCATCCTGAAATAAATCACCAATGGGATTTTGAACTTTGGCAATTTTCTGATTATTTGTATAAATTGCTTGCTTGGCTTTTACCTTCCATACCGGACGCCCTTGCTCGTCCACCTGATCTAAAGTAACGTCACTAAAACTTAATTGGCCTTCAAAATCTTTTGCCGAAGCTATATTTTGAGCAGTTTTGCTATCTTCTGCTAGTTTTTTCGCTCCTTGTCCCTCGCTTTTACAAGCTACCAAATTAATCAGTATAGTTAGTAAAGCTAGCTTTAGGAAAAGATGATTTTGGGGCTTGATTTTTTTCAAACTGATTACCTCTTGTTTTAAAAATTGAAAATTAAAAATTAAAAATGTAAAAGGCCATTTTTAATTTTTAATTTATAATTTCTAAATTTTTATTCTCCTTCTTTCATTTCTTCAAGTAAGCCAATACCGGAAAATGGGCGATAAGTGTAACCTTGGCGGGGAGTTTTTTGGATATCTTCTTTAATATTTTCCAGGTCGATATAGCGATCGGCTACGTTGATTAAACTATCGCTAGTCATGGAACGCAAACTCACCACTTCCACCCGCACCCCCCGATAACTAACTGCGTCTACGGCATAAGCAAGATCCCCATCACCGCTAACTAACACAGCCGTATCGTAAGAACCGACTAAAGCCATCATATCAACGGCTATTTCCACATCTAAGTTGGCTTTTTTGGAACCATCTGGCAACTGCACCAAATCTTTAGCAATTACTCGATAGCCATTTCGACGCATCCAAAGTAAAAAGCCTTGTTGCTTTTCATTGGTGCGATCGACTCCGGTATAAAAGAAAGAGCGCAATAACCGAGATCCTGCGGTTAACCGACATAGCAATTTGGTGTAATCGATTTCGATTCCCAATTGCAAGGCAGCATAAAATAAATTAGAGCCATCGATAAAAATGGCCACTCGACCACGGTTTTCTAAGACTTGTTCCGGCGTGAATACCGTATCTTTTTCCAAATTATTTAACATTGTTGTTATGCCTCGATTTTTTATCAAAAGAATCTATTGATGCTATCTTTTCATATTTCTAGCATCTATGTTGCAATGATGCTCTTATGAAGAACTGGTGGCTGCCAGTTCTATTTTCTGAAAAACAGGTTTAGGTTCGCCTAAAGTCTGGCTATTAGCTAGTGTTCCCCAATTAGCATGAATAGTGAAAGGTGCTGACTCAATAATTTGGTATTTTTTATTAAAATCTGTGTCAAAACCTAACTGTTGGTAAATATCATTGCTGATGTTGGGAATAATCGGGGCCAAAAGGTAAGCAGCCAATCGAACTGATTCTAAAACGCTATAGATGACTTGTTCGACAGCTTGCTGTTGACCTTGCTTGTAAAGCGTCCAAGGCGCTTGTTCGTCGATATACTTATTACTCGTGCGAACTAATGCGAAAATAGCTTCGGTTGCTTTGCTAAAAGCGAGGTTTTCGTAAGCTCGTGCAACTTGTTCTCCCAACGGCAATCCGATCGCTTTTAATGGATGATCTGCCGGAATATCTTCTCCTGTTAAATTCGGCACTTTGCCACCGCAATATTTTTGAGCCATTTTAAGAGTGCGATTGAGCAAGTTACCTAAATCGTTGGCTAAATCGGCATTCAGAATCGGAATAAACCGATCTTTTTCCCGAAAGTCTCCATCTTGGCCAAATTCGATCTCCTTCATAAAGTAATAACGAACGGCATCAGATCCGTAACGGTTAACTAAGGCAACGGGATCGATGGTATTACCCAAGGTTTTACTAATTTTTTGCCCATCTTTAGTTAAAAAACCATGTCCGAATACTCTTCCTGGTAAAGGTAGTTCGGCTGACATTAACATGGCAGGCCAATAAACTGCATGAAAACGTAAAATATCTTTTCCTATTAGGTGTAAATTAATTGGCCACCAATTTGATAAAGCATTCTCTAAGGTAGGTTCGGCATCCGGATCGAGTAAAGCAGTTACATATCCTAATAAAGCGTCAAACCATACGTAAAGAGTTTGACTGGGATCGACTGGGACGGGAAAACCCCATGCAACATTTACCCGTGAAATGGAAAAATCTTGTAATCCTTGGTTAACGAAGTTTATTACTTCGTTACGGCGGCTTTCTGGTTGAATAAAATCCGGTTTTTCTCGATATAGTTCTTCTAGCTGAGTTTGGTATGTGGAAAGTTTAAAAAAGTAATTTTGTTCGTCTCGCCATTCCACTTCTTTATTAGGATGAAGAGGGCAGCGATTTCCTTCTAATAGATCCTTTTGTTCTTTAAATTCTTCGCAAGAAACGCAGTACCATCCTTTTTGTTGTCCTTGATAGATGTCACCTTTTTCCCAAACGCGCTGGAAAAATTCTTTGACGATCGCTTCGTGACGAGTATCGGTTGTGCGACTAAAGCGATCGTATTGAATGTTGAGTTGTTCCCAAAGGGATTGAAAGCCAGCGGAAATTTCATCGGAATGCTCTTGCGGAGATTTTCCGCGAGTTTGTGCTGTACGCTCGATTTTTTGCCCGTGTTCGTCAGTTCCAGTAATTAACAGGACTGGTTTTCCCCGCAATCTTTCAAATCTGGCGATCGCATCTGCTGCAATGGTTGTATACGCGCTACCAATATGGGGTAAGTCGTTTACATAGTACAAAGGGGTTGTAACAGCAAATGTGTTCTTATTTTTATCGATAGAATTCATGGAAAATGACAATGTACTACTCTAAAACTGTTTTTAATCATACATGAGGCTCTTCAACACCTGATTGTATTTCTTTTTATTATGTTTTGTATAAATAAATCTTATGCCGTGTTTTTACGGGAATAATCTACTAGTTTAGCCATTCTCAGACCGATCTTTATTTACATATCTTTTGGTCGGGGTTGCCTCTACCTTGGGGTATTTGCCTAGATGATTAAATAAAAGTTAAGAATTATAAAGATAACCAGCCTTTTTGATGGCTTTTAATGTTGCCAACTCATGTATCTGAATACTCCATTACTGATTTCTCGATCGTTGCTAGGTGCCATTGGCACTCAGATGTTTGTTTACCATCAAGATCGAATTCCTCAGTCTGGCGCTGTATTAGTGGTGAGCAATCATCGCAGTTTTTTAGACGCACCTCTGCTAATGGCATCTTTAGGACGTAATATTCACTTTGCTTGCCATCATTACATGGGTCAAGTACCGATATTGCGAGAAGCGATCGAACAATTAGGATGCTTTCCTTTAGATGAACCGGGAGCAAGGCAAAAGCAGTTTTTTGGGCAAGCGGTTCAACTGTTGCAGCGAAGACAGGTGGTAGGAATTTTTCCAGAGGGTGCTTTTCCAATGGTAAATTTTACTCAACCCGATCGCATGGGTAAATTTCAAAAAGGATTTGCCCATTTAGCTTTGCGAGCAACTGTGCCGGATTTAATGGTTTTGCCGATCGCGATCGCTTCTGTGGAAGAAAGCGTTAGTTCTGCCGTGCCTTTGAAACTACTGAGTTTATTCGATCCTTCAGAGCCGTTGTTCGATCGATCGGGCTGGCATCCTTTAGTATTATACCGTCGTGCCAACGTCTCGATCGGTCGTCCTTATTGGATTGGCGAATCACAAAGAAAATCTTATCGAGGTAAACAAGCAAAAGCGACTGTAGCTGATATTATGTATCACTGTCAAACTGAAATTGTTTCTTTGCTCGAGCAAGGATATTATTGAGTTCCGCTCGGTCATTATTAGTCATCGGTCATTGCTATTTACGGCTAGCATGATGGGAACTATAACAAAGTGACAGATCACAATTAAACAAATAATAAAGCTGTTGAATTTAAATTTAACGATGCCACAGATCAAAAGTCATCCTTGTTTTTTAACTCCCAAACAAATTAAGCCAGAATGTCCGTTATTTGTATTTTTGCCGGGAATGGACGGTACTGGTCAGTTGTTGCGAACTCAAACGGCTGGTTTAGAAGTCGGTTTTGATATCCGTTGTTTAGCGATTCCCCCTGACGACTTAACTAGCTGGGATGTTTTAACAGACAAGGTTGTAGGTTTAGTAGAAACCGAAATCAAACAAGACCCCAAGCGATCTGTTTACCTGTGCGGCGAGTCGTTCGGTGGTTGTTTGGCGATCGAAGTGGCGCTAAAAGCGCCGCATTTATTTGAGCGGATAATTTTAGTTAATCCAGCTTCTTCGATCGGTTTTCGTCCCTGGATGTATTTTGGCATTCCCTTAACTAAGTTAGTACCAGAACCTTTTTATCATTTTGGCTCGACGATCGGTTTGCCAGTGTTAGCAGCTTTAAACCGGATTTCGCCAGAGGATCGCTTAGCTTTAATGCAAGCAGTGCAGATAGTTCCTCAAAAAACAGCAGTTTGGCGCTTATCTCTCCTCAAAGATTTTCATATTGACGAATGGCAGTTACGGCGCATTACTCAACCGGTATTGGTAATAGCCGGCGGAAGCGATCGCCTATTACCATCGGTATCGGAAGCACAACGGTTAGTAGGTATTTTCCGTAACGGACAAATGGTAGTTTTACCTGAGAGCGGTCATGCTTGTCTGCTAGAACACGATGTTAACCTTTATCAAATTATGAAGGATTGCCAGTTTTTACCCCGTCAGCACCAACGCGATCGGAGTTTTGCTGGCTCCAAATATTATTTGGTTAGTTGAGCAATAGAAAGAATTTTTGGCGATCGCCCTTTCATTCCCCCAAAAAGTTGTTATAATAGCAATTCGGACGGGCGACTAGCTCAATGGTAGAGCAGCAGACTCTTAATCTGGTGGTTCAGGGTTCGAGCCCCTGGTCGCCCATTTAGTTCCGTAAGTGTATCAAATGGAGAAACTCACCGATATATTTGACGTAGTTCCTCTAAATTGCTTACCCTTTTGATCCCTTCTTGAATCGTTTCCAATTTTGCCAAATCTTCTATTTCACGAATTTCTGGCATCAGTTCTAACGCGGAAACGCCAAATTTTAATTCTAAACCCAACGCAATACCTGAAATTAGCCCTTGCCGCATACCTTGTTGCATACCTTGCTGCATACCTTGCTGCATACCTTGCTGCAAAATCTCCTGATACCAGGGTGATTCCCGTAGCACTGCCATATCCCACCTCATGATTTGCTGAACTAGAGGTATTTCTAATACGAAGCTAGCAAAAAAGGCTAGCAAAGGTTCTAAATCATTTAATTGTTGTTCCGTTCGTAAAACCTGCAAAGCTTGTCGAACTGCCGGTTCGTTACCGCCTCCCCGCAGTACGGGAACAAAAGGTATCAGAGAAGGAAGCGGTTGTTGAAAAGCAATTTCGGCATCTACTTGCCAAAGATTAATTACCCGATAGTCTTGGCGAGCTATTAAACCTTTGAACTCGGATTGATAGCTAGTAGGAATTTCAACCGAGGGGCTGGAAGGGAGAATATTAATTAATACTGGGTAAGTAGGTAGATTGTAGCGTTCTTGTGCTAATGCTGCATAAGCTCGCATTCGCAGCGGCAGCTGAGGTTTATAACGTATTTGTAATTCATTTAGTACGAGAAACTCCCCGTCTTCGGGAGTGTAGGCGCGTACCAACACATCACTCTCCCGACTTACCCACTGGAATTCAGAGGAAATGATATCTCGTACTTGAACGTTAGCAATTTGTGTCACCCATTGCACCCAGCGTTGGGGTGACAAACTAATTAAGCGCTTACTGCCAATATCTGCTGGTTGAGCCATAAGATATGCACGATTTTCTAGTATTTGTCATTATCTCGTTCACATTCGTTATTTGTAAATAGTGAAAGACTTGGAAAGGATGGGAAATGTTTTCATTACTTTGTTTTGAATATTGAATGCAAAAATTATGGTTAACCTTCTTTAAAAATCGTAAATTTTTCCAAATTAAATCCCCTGTGCTGGTTCTAGCAACCAAGTCATAATATTAGGTAAGCGTTTTTGCCAAGATGTTTCATGGTGAATATCACCTTCTGCTAGCACAAAGTGTAATTCATAATCGGCATAACCGAGCTTTTTCAAATGATGATAAAAGTCTTTGGTAACAGGCACGTAATCTAACCAAACTCCATAAAATGAGTATTGTTCTTTGCTACCAACGTGCAAGAGAATTTTTGACCATTGATGAGTGTGTTTATCCCAATATTCAAACATCTGATTACCACCCAACATCAGCGCGGGAGAAATCCCGCCAATGCGACCGAAGATTTGCGGATAGGTTTTGCCTAAATATAGAGAAAATAAGCCGCCTAAACTAGCACCCATTACAGCAGTATTATAAGTTTCCGGTAGTGTCCGATAAGTTTTATCGATTAATGGTTTTAAATGATTAACTAAGAATTCCCCTGTTAAATTAGCGCGACCTCCTATACCAGGAGAATATTCTTCTAGTCTGTTTGGTAAGTGGTCGATTCCTACAATAATCCAAGGTTCAATAATTTTTTGCGATGCTAGATTTTCTAAAGTTGTATTGGCACACCAAGTATCGTACAAAGCAGATTCGGGATGAGAAAAAATGTTTTGTCCGTCGAACATATACAGCACCGGGAATCGCTTATCTGGTTGAAATTGGTAAGCGTCAGGCGTGAAAATACGAATGGTGCGGTTAACTTGTTCCGAGAAGGAAAAAAAATCCCGAATGATTTTGATGTTGCCCATTGTTTTTTAGATTTATTGGTTAACTTATTTTGCTAAATTCGTTTAGGTTAAGCAGCACCCGAAAGACTTATTTAATGCTTTGGAATAGCCAAGAAGAGATACACGCATTATTGTAAACTGTTGTGCTTGGATTGTAGACATATATTAAATTTTATATCATTGCATATATTAGACAAGAGTTATTTAAAAATATGTATTATCATCATAAAATTGAAAACTTCTTGTATACGCAAGCAAGTTATTATTAGCTCATAGTCAAAATTTATGAAGGTAGTTCTGTTTTAATTATTATGAGTGAAGTTTATAATCAAAGATATAGTTTTTTGATAATTAAGATAATTTACTTGTAATTCTTCCTTTGCCTCTTCATCAGCATGAAATATTGTTTCAATTTTAGATGTAGAAAACCTCAAAATATCCAAGATACTGAAATTTGCCACAGTTGCGGTGCAAAATTGTTACTCAAAAGCCGATACAATTGCATTAAACAGATTAATCAAAACCACTTTGGCAGAACTTTTTTGGCAGTAGATGAGAAAAAGCCATCACAACCAAAATGTAAGATCGAGCAGATTTTTCCTCCCCCTCGATGGAGTGGCGATCCTCAAAAAACAGCCGCTCTATTTCAACAAGAAGCCGTACAATTGGTTAAACTTAACACTCATCCTCAAATTCCCAAATTACTTGCTCATTTCGTACAAGACAATTGCCTCTATTTAGTTCAAGAGTTTATTGAAGGAATAAACTTAGTTGAAGAATTGCAAACAACGGGAATTTTTACTGAACCTAAAATTTGGCAGTTATTAACAGATCTAATACCAGTACTACAATTTATTCATGGCAAACAAATCATTCATCAAAATATCAATCCTCAAAATATCATTCGCGTTCAACAAGATAAGCAGCTTTTTTTAGTCGGTTTTTCTGCATCTAACTCAGCAAGATTAATATCTGAGATCGCTAGAACCGGAAAAATAATTAACGATTTTCGATATGTTGCACCCGAACAAGCCGTAGGGAAAATCGAAAATTCCAGCGACTTCTATAGTTTAGGGATCACCTGCATTCATTTGCTAACTCAAAAACACCCTTTCGATCTATATTCTTTTGTTGAGGACAACTGGGTATGGCAGAATTTTTTACAAAAACCAATCAGTAATGAATTGAGTATTATTCTAGATAAGTTAATTATAAAAGCAACTAAACAGCGCGATCGCTCTATATCTGAGGTGATTAAAAAAATTCAAGATATTTCCTCTGCCAATATTCAGCCCGATCCGATCGCTCCCAAAATAACACAGTCTTTGCCCTCAGAGCAAACAGTATTTCAAAATTGGAAATGCGTCCGTACACTCAATCATGCCAATTGGGTTTTTTGTACTGTTATTAGTCCTTGTGGAAAAATTTTTGCTAGCGGAAGTAGAGATAAGTTTATTAAAATTTGTGATTTAAATACTGGAAAATTACTATACGAACTCCAGGGGCATACGGCTTGGGTTAGATGCCTTGCTTTCAGTCCAGATGCCAAAATTCTTGTTAGTGGAAGTGATGATGGTACTATTAAAATCTGGCAGATAGAAACAGGCAAGTTATTACATAATTTTGCGGCGCATTCAGCACCAGTTTGGTCTGTTAATATTACTCCTGATGGCCAAACCATAATTAGTAGTAGTAAAGATAACAGCATCAAACTCTTACATTTTACAGGCCAATTTAAACATATATTTAAGGGTCATTCTGACTCAGTTTATTCAACAGCGATTAGTCCTGATGGTGAAATATTAGCTAGTGGTAGTTATGATAAAACTATTAAAATATGGAATTTGAATAAAAAGAGACTTTTACACACTCTTACCGGACATTCAAGTTGGGTTAATGCAGTAGCTATCAGTCAAGATGGACAGATTTTAGCTAGCGGTAGTTACGATCGAAATATTAAGCTTTGGCAGTTAAGTACAGGCAAAGAATTAGCTACTTTTTCTGGTCATCATAGCTATGTTTGGTCGATTTCTTTTAGCCCAAATGGTGAGATATTAGCTAGTGCTAGTGCCGATCACACGATCAAATTATGGCAAGTGAAAACTGGCAACAAGATTGCCAATCTTAGCGATCACGCCAATTGGGTAAATTCTGTAGCATTTAGTCCCCAAGGAAATACTATCGTCAGTGGTAGTAATGATATGACAGTGAAAATTTGGCGTTGTGATTAATTTTATTTCACCTTTAAGGGTTTTTCATTTTTCTATCATTTATTTAATTCTTGTTTTAAATTTTGGATACAACCTTCAATCAACCCCTCAATACCCACCACTGGAAAAATTTTCGTTCCCAACTTATCGGCTACTTCTTCAACAGTCATATCATCTAAAAAGCGAGTATCGCCATGCTTCAACATCAAAGCAGGTAATAAAATCCCATCACCTAAATCTTTAGCTTGCAAATTTTCCAACAAATCTTGACCTGTCAATAAGCCTGTCACCGTAATACTTTGCCCCCAATATTTACTGGGAAAAGCTGCCATATTGACTTGCAAACCTTTCACTTCATTTAATCTGTTGAGAATTGGTTGAAATGCCAACTCAACGGCGTTACCTACTACCCAAGTAAACTTTCTCGACGGGGAAATTTGCGTCGGTAAATTTTTAGCTGATTCCTCAAATTTTCTTAAAAACAGGCGAATTGAACCAACGCCATTATCAATTTGTGGATAATCTTCATAATGAGATTCTGGTGGCAATTCTTGTCCGGCAATTAGAAACCATTCATCAGCTAACCAAACACAATTTGATTTTAATTTTTTACTAAATTCTTTTTGTAATGACTGAACTTGTTTGATTACTTCTTGTGCTTTTTCTCTAGTGACTGGGGTTAGTTCATCTTCGGCGGGACGAAAACGAGTTAACCCAACTGGGACAACCGCTACTGAAGCAACAGCGGGAACTTCTCCGGTATGAAATTTTGCTAAATCTCGCAGGGTTTGCTCTAAATGCACTCCATCATTAATGCCGGGACAAACTACTACTTGAGCGTGAATTTGCAGGCGGCGTTTTTTAAACCATTTTAGTCGATCTAAAATTTCTCCAGCACGGTTATTTTTTAACAGGCGAATTCGCACTTCTGGTTGTGTCGCATGAACGGATACGTACAATGGAGATAGGCGCATTTGTTCAATTCTGTCCCATTCCCGCTGAGTTAAGTTCGTGAGAGTTAAGTAAGAACCGTAAAGAAAACTCAGCCGATAATCATCATCTTTTAGATAAAGGGATTGCCGTTTTCCGGGGGGTTGCTGATCGATGAAGCAAAAGGGACAACGATTGTTACACTGAATTAAACCGTCGAATAAGGCTGTTTCAAATTCTAAACCCAATTCATCATCGTAGTCTTTTTCGATTTCAATATAATGGGTTTTACCTGCGGCATCTAAAATTTCTAATTCGAGAAATTCATCGGCGCATAAGAACTTATAATCAATTAAATCGCGGGGGTGAGTGCCGTTGATAGCAACTAAGCGATCGCCTTTTTCAAAACCCACTTCAGCAGCAATGGAATTGGGCAATACTTTGGTTATTAAAGCCGGACGAATAGAAGTTTCACTCATAAATAGTAGTCATTAGTCATTAGTTATTTGTCATTGGTCATTTGCGATCGGTTTGGGGTAATTATTATTTACCAATTTCCGATCGCTAATGACTAATAAATCGATTAGTTATTTTTCAATATTCCAGTTGCGACCGCAGTTAAAATTATGATGCCGAATGCCAAGCGATACCAGACAAATATCCAATTATTTCTGGTTTGCAGGTATCCTAATAACCAAGCGATAGAAGCATAAGAAAATACAAATGCTGATGCGATACCTACCGATACTTGTAACAAGCTAATATCGCTACCCAAAACCTCTTTAAAAAATTGATAGAGAGTAGAAATAGTTAAGGCTGGAATACCTAACAAGAAGGAAAAGCGAGCCGCTGTTTGCCTTTCTAGTCCCAGAAACAACCCAGCCGTCATCGTAGAACCAGAGCGGGAAACACCGGGAACGAGGGCTAGCATTTGGCCTAATCCCATCATAATGCCATCACTAGTCTGTAAGTGATGAAAATCCCGTTTGCGGCTACCAAATTTTTCGGCTGCTCCTAACAACAAAGACATCACGATAGAAGCTAACGCAAGAGTAGTCATACTGTTAATTAGGGAATTTTCATCATTTAATTTTTCTTTGAGGAGAAATCCCATGACTAATATCGGTAAAGTTCCGACAGCGATCCCGACAATTAAGCGCCATTCTTCTTTATCCCAATTTTTGTGGCGGACAGCTTGCCAGCCTCCAGTCACGATTTGAACGATATCTGCCCAAAAATAGATTAAAACTGCGATTACGCTGCCGAATTGAATGCTGGCGATAAATGGTTTTCCTCCTACCGCGTTCCACTGAAAAATTTTAGCGAAAACCTCTAAATGGGCGGTACTGCTAATGGGCAAAAATTCGGTTAGCCCTTGTATTAATCCTAAAACTACCGCCTGAAATAGCTCAAATATAATGGACTGTTCTTGTGCGATCGGTGTTTGCGTGCTGAAAGCTTTGATAGGAAAGGCAAGGATAGCGCTGATAGTTCCTATGCCTAAAATTCTGAATAATTGACGTTTCGATAAGGTCATGTTGTCCTCTAACGATTCGGAGCCCACAGCATAGCTTATCTAAAGGCTGGGGGTAGGGGGATGAGGAGATGGGAAAAATTTTTTCCTCGATCCTTCTTTGATACTTCATCCGCGATCTTTATCTTTCTCCAGCCAAAAACATTGGTTGAAGTCAGTGCATGGTATTGGATAGAATAACGATGATCCCCCCTGGGGGGATATTGGAGTATGTTAATTTAAATAAGGTAAACTTTAGTAACAAATAATTAAAAATATTTTGTTTAACGAAATCTTGTCGGCTTATACTTCTGTTCCCGCCTCTATATCTCCTGCCAAGCCTGACGGAAGGCAGTCAGCCTCGTTTTGGTTGCCCATCGGTGATAAGAAAGCTTGGTTAATTTTTGGGGCGGCTGGGTTTTTGGTTTCGGTGCCGGTGTTTTTGCAAGCGCCGCTGGTGAGGCTCTGGCCGCTTCTAAGCTTAATTTTGACTGCTGGGTGGGTGGGATTGAGTTTAGCTTTGATGAAGCGTCATAGAACGCAGATGTGGGGAGATTTATTGCTGGGGTTCAGCGGTAGTTGGCTGGCAGGATCGATTTATTGGGGATGGCTGCGTTGGGAACCTTTGATCCACTTACCTGTGGAAGCGATTTGCCTGCCGTTGGCTTTGTGGTGTTTGAAGCAGGAACGGTGGAAGGTCGGTAGCTTATTTTATTTGGGTTCTCTGTTCGGTACGGCAGTGACGGATATATATTTTTATTTAGTTGATTTAATTCCGGCTTGGCGACAGTTAATGCAGGTAGAGCCAAGTTTGGCGATGCCAATTTTACAAAATGCGATCGCCCAAGTACAAACTCCTTGGGGAATTGGCTGGGCCGCAGTCATGGTAGCAATTTTATTAGCCGTGGGTACTTTACCCTTGCGTTCGGGACAGTTACACTGGTGGGCGTTCAGCGGAGCAGTGTTGAGTACAATTTTTGTAGATAGCCTGTTTTGGTTGGCTGCATCAGCCGCCTGAGCGAATTTATGTCGTAAACAGAACCACTCTTGAGAGGTATGACAGATACTAATAGTATCTGAATCGCTATCTAAAAGTTATACTCGAACTGGCTTTTCGTCGCTTCTTTAGTCTGTGGTGACGTTGCAACCCACTACTACACCGTATCTTTTACTTCGGACTGATTCTGGCAATCGTTACCTTCCATTAGTGGGCAGTCATTGCTGGACTGTGGGCCGAAGTGACGATAACAATTTTGTGATACCCGATCGCTGGATTTCCCGGAACCACGCTATGTTACAGTGCATGGAAACGGGCGAATTCTATCTCATCGATTTGGGTAGTCGGAATGGTTCGTTTGTCAATGGGCGACGGGTGAGTGTCCCGGTGACCTTAAAGCATGGCGATCATCTTACCTTTGGTCAAACTGAATTGGAATTTTACTCACCGACGGTTAGCTACCAAGCTAACTCTGCGAATAGTTCTAATTCAGATGAGTTGACTGCCACTTCTACTTTGCACGTCCGCCGCCTCATTTCGGTGATGGTGGTGGATATCCGGGAATTTACCGTTCTCACGCGACAATTAGATGAAAAAATACTTTCTGAATTAATTGGTACCTGGTTTCGTCATTCCGGCAGCATTATTCGAGAGCAGGGAAGTTGGGTTGACAAATACATTGGTGATGCGGTAATGGCTGTGTGGTTCCACGGTAGCCGAGGCATTACTGATGATGAGATCAAGAGTATTTGTCAAGCTCTCAGCGACCTTCACAAGATGACTCAGGATTTATATAATCAGTATCCCTTACCGTTTCCTTTACGGATTGGGGCTGGTATTAATACTGGGTATGCAATGGTTGGTAATACGGGTAGTGGCGATCGGCCCGATTACACTGCGTTGGGAGATACTGTAAATGCTGCTTTTCGTTTGGAATCTTCTACCAAAGAACTGCACTTAGACATTGCTTTAGGGGAAACTACCTATAAATACCTTTTAGCGTTGGGAGCAGATCGATCGGGATTCAAAGAATACACGGTCAATCTCAAGGGCTATGAAAAGCCAATGGTTACTTATGCAGGGACTTTTGCAGATTTAGATCGCCTTTTGCAGGGTGAAGGAGAGGGTTGAGGCAAATGGGGGATGAGGGGATAGATGCTATCTTCCTCTTTTTCCCTTTTCTCCACACCCTTTTCTTTAAAAAATTTGATCGTTCAGACACAAGACTGATAGATTCATTCTTATCCCAAATGTGGGGTAAGTAACTCACTGCGATGTAGCGGCGGCTCAAATAGTGGCGCGATCGCGGAGTGTTTGGGGTGGGACGCATCCTAAACGTGAAAGAGAATGGCTGGGAGAAGGTCTGATGGGGACGGGTCACTGTCTGGTTCAGAGTCCGAAAAGCTCCAAAAAAAAGGGACAGAGGCAAGCCCAAGCCCTTGCTTCGTCACAACCTTTGAAAAATCCCTTCGAGTTTAGTCAGGGGATTACGTCAAAAGCCTGATAATAATCTTTGATACATTGCTGTGTGTGGATTTGAGTCCGCTCTTTCAGGGAGGTTTTTATTCTATGAAACAATTACTGCGCTTATTGATGACATTTGCCTTGGTACTGGGTTGCTTTGGATGGTTAGGGCAATCACAGTCAGCGATGGCGGCTTCCTTAACTAGTGTCTCGTTGCGTCCGATGCCGATTTTGGCAGTCGATACGCTGCGGAATGCGGTAGATCGAAAGCTCGGTGAGATGTCTGGCAAAATTGATTTGAATAATACTAACGTCCGGGCTTTTAGGAACTTGCCAGGGATGTACCCAATTTTGGCTAGCAAAATTATCAAGAACGCTCCCTACGAAAGTGTAGAAGATGTACTGGAAATTCCAGGACTGAGCGATCGCCAAAAAGAAATTTTGCAAGCTTATCTGGAGCAATTTACCGTCACCGATGTGGAATCTGCTTTGGTAGAAGGAGACGATCGGATCAATAACGGTATTTATCGTTAATCATCAAGTTACCAGCCTCGCTGCTGGCAAAATCTTCTCAAATCCCACTACCCTGGTAGTGGGATTTTTTTGGTAGCCTTAGCATTGAATCTTCAAGATGTGACTTTTTTACCGAGCCTAGATTTGCCCACCAAATTTGACGTTTTAGTAGTTGGGGCGGGTGCTGCTGGTCTCTATGCAGCCCTTTGCTTGCCAGAGCATTTGCAGATCGGCTTAATTACCAAAGATAATTTACCCCTATCGGCTAGTGATTGGGCGCAGGGGGGAATTGCCGCCGTCATCGATCCGGCTGATTCTCTGGCTTTACATATCGAGGATACGATGCAAGCGGGTGCGGGTCTTTGCGATCTGCCAGCGGTCAAGTTTTTAGTAGAGCAAGCGCCTCGATGTATTAATTCGTTAGTAGATTTGGGAGTAGGTTTCGATCGCCGTGGGGAGCGATTGGCCATGACCTTGGAAGCGGCCCATTCTCGTCCCCGCGTATTGCACGCGGCTGATACTACCGGACGAGCAGTGGTGAGTACCCTGACAACCAAAGTTTTATCTCGTCCGAATATTCAAGTGATTTCGGAAGCTTTTGCCCTGGATTTGTGGAAAAATCCCGAAAATGGTCGTTGTCAGGGAGTCGCTCTGATCTACCAAAATCGTTTGATTTGGGTGCGGGCGAAAGCAGTAGTGCTGGCAACGGGGGGCGGGGGTCAGGTATTTGCTCAGACGACGAATCCAGAGGTAAGTACGGGGGATGGGGTAGCGATCGCTTATCGTGCTGGTGCGATCTTAAGAGACTTGGAATTCTTTCAGTTTCACCCTACCGCTTTATGCAAGGCTGGTGCGCCTCGGTTTTTAATCAGTGAAGCCGTGCGGGGTGAAGGTGCTCATTTGGTTGATTCTCAAGGACGACGCTTTGCTTTCGATTACCATCCAAGTGGAGAACTCGCCCCTAGAGATGTGGTTAGTCGCGCTATCTTCAGTCATTTGGAAAAAAACCGGGAAAGCCACGTTTGGTTGGATTTGCGCCCGATTCCAACCGAAAAAATTCGCCACCGATTTCCGAATATTATTAAAGTTTGTCAACATTGGGGTGTCGATCCGTTTTCTCAACCGATTCCCGTTACGCCAGCCGCCCATTATTGGATGGGGGGAATAGTCACCGATTTGATGAACCGCACTTCGATTCCGGGATTGTATGCGGTGGGTGAAACTGCTAGTACGGGCGTTCACGGTGCCAATCGTTTGGCAAGTAATTCTTTGCTCGAATGCGTGGTGTTCGGCGCTCAAATGGCTTATTTGGATGAGGAATGGGAAGAGAGTAGGGAGATGGAAAGTCAGGAAATCTTTTCTCAGTTACCAGCGATCGATCCGGCTGAAGTTGCCAAGATCGAGTGGTGGCGAGAAGAGTTACCTCGCTTGATGTGGCACGGTGCCGGGATTTGTCGTTACGGGGATGTTTTGGAGAGCGCGATCGATCGAGTGGAAAAATGGCGAGCGGAATTTGCGGCTTTGGAAGTTAGTAAATATTTGTTAAATTTACAGCCCGGTCAAATAGTTGAATTTAATGAACTCGGTAGCGATCGACAATTAAGGCTCTGGAGAGAAACTTATAATTTATTGGATGTAAGTTATTTAATCTTGAAAAGTGCGGCTTTTCGTCAAGAAAGTCGAGGCGGTCATTATCGAATCGATTTCCCTCGATCGGACTCTGATTGGCAAGTCCACACGTTGATTCAAAACCATACTTGGTGGAAATCTCCTCCTTTAGATGCCTAGCGGGTTCCAGAACCTCTCGAATCAACGGGACTCTTACATCGATCGCCAATACATTGAGGGGTATATTGTTGGAGTATGAACGTTTTTTTTAACACGTTACTGGCATAGGCAAAGATTGGCTGGGTAGTTCTCACAGTGGTAGCTTCCACCCTAGTTGGATCGGCTATCAATGCCCCCATAACTAGGCTGGCTACGCCTGCAAATTTAAAATAATTATTCATCGCAAAGAACCGATCTCGCTCAATTCGAGTATATTCACGAGATTAAGTAAATTCAGTATATTTACTTAATCTTTACACATCCCTTAGCTCTTCTTTAAACTACGGCTGTGATAAAATACCCCAGATAAAACAAAAAAGAAGCTATTTTTGGCCGTTTTGTAGATGCTTGGCTCGCTCTATCAAGATTTGAGTGAGAGTAGAAAACTCCGATCCGATACTCAAAAGCTTGGTAAATCGTGTTAATTATTGTAAATAATATTAAGATTTATGAGATTAAATTTTAACATTCTTTAACAATTGGTTGGCTTAAGTAGCGATCGCGATCGCTGCGCTCCATAGAAAAGGAGAGAAAAAAGCGGAAGAGAAAGGAAAAAGACAGCAAATTGCAAAGCTACCTTTAAAACCCTGCAAACAACCATAAACCTTCTTTGTTTAAAAAAATTCATACTTATTCTTTCCCTGTTGCTTAGCGCGATACATCGCCGCATCAGCATTTTTGATCAATGTTTCTATATCATTGCCATTCCGTGGAAATACGCTGATCCCGATACTGAGAGTAATGGCAATTATTTGACCGTTTAACTCAAAAGGTCGAGTAATCGTCTCTAAAATTTTTTCAGCTACTTTTTCGATCTCGGACTCCCCAGGAATTGCAGGTAAGATCACGGTAAACTCATCACCGCCTAAACGAGAGACCGTATCGCTACCCCGCAAACAGCGAGATAGGCGTCCGGCGACACTCTGCAAGAGTAAATCGCCCATATCATGTCCTTTGGTATCGTTGATTTGCTTGAAACCATCTAAATCTAAAAATAACAAAGCTACTAGTTGTTGATTGTCATTAGCCCAGTCCAAAGATTGATTGAGGCGTTCGGAGAAAAGTTTTCGATTTGGCAACCCGGTCAGCGAGTCATGATAAGCTAAATAGCGCAAACGGTCTTCAGAAATTTTGAGTTCGTTGTTAGAATTAACTAATTCAGCAGCAGTGCGTTTTAATTCTTCTTCTAGTTGTTTTCGCTCGGTAATATCTCGCATTACTCCAACTAAAAATAAGTTACCTACAGCATCTTTGTGCAGGGATCTTTTAGTAGCAATTAAATGAGTCTTTCCCTTGGCATCAGTAAATTCCTCTTCATGCTCTATAGGCTTGCCGCCTTGAAAAACGAGTTCTTCTTGCTGCCAGAAAATATCCGCTTCGTGTTTGGGAAAAAAATCATAATCTGACTTATCCCTTAAGTCGCTCAAGGGATAACCCAAAAATTGGCAATAAGCATCATTTAAAACAATCCATCGATGTTGTTTATCTTTTACAAATACGGGGTCTGGAATGGCATTAATAACGTTTTGTAAGAATTCTTTGGAGCGTTTTAATTCTTCTTTTAGGTGGGCAATGTAACTGGTGATTGCTATAGCAGAAGCGAATAGGGACAACAGAGGTGGAATTAAAGGTATCCACCAATCTGCTAAGAAAAGTATGTATGAACTGGTTGTCAGCACGGCGCCTGCTAGGAGGATAATCGATATAGATTTGGTTGCAGAACGCGATCGCCAAATTAAAATTGCTCCTAAGCAACTGCAAATATAGATCCACAGCCATTCCAAGGAGTCTGGCCAAACTTTAATTAACCCCCGTCCCGTCTCTGCGGCATTCAGGATCTGGAGCAGAAAATTTGCTTGCAGTTCTACGCCCGGAATTGGTTGGGCAGATTCGATCAGGTCGCCGCTAAAAGGTGTATAGAAAAAATCATTCAGGCTGACGGCAGTCGAACCGATTAAAACAATTCGATCGCGAACTAATTCAGCAGGTACTTGATTGGCTAGCACATCTGCAATAGAAACGGTGGGAAAAGTTTTACCGGGTTTTTGAAAGTTAGCCAAAATTTGGTAACCTGCGGCATCTGCTCTGACGTAACCCCCATCATTAGTTTCAAAAGGCACGAACACGGCTTTACCCAGTTGCAGATGGGTAGTGCCTTTGGCGGCTTGCGGTTCGATACCTTGCGTTTTTAGATGAATGAGCGCTAAACGGAGGGCAAAACTTTGATGGGGCTGATTATTCACCCACCAGTAGAGCAGACTGCGCCTGACTTTCCCATCGGCGTCAAGTACTACGTTATTGAAACCGAACTGATTCTTCTGTTTTAAGGCTGGTGGTGGTGGGACTTCCGGATTTGTGCGATCTTTCACTTTTTCGATCGCAATTAAGTTGGGTATTTCTTGAAAAGCCTCGTGTAATTGGGCATGACCGGGTTCTACGGGTAAATCTCGATAAATGTCTAATCCGATCGCGCGAGGTTGCAGCGAGTGCAATTTTTGAAGTAATTCGGCCATTACTCGATCGGGAATCGGCCATTGACCGACTTTCCGGAGATTTTCTTCATCTATTCCGACAATCAGAATCCGATCTTCTATACCTGTAGAGGGGCGCAGCCGAAAAAATAAATCTAAAGTTGCCCACTCCCAAGACTGTAGAAGCCCTGTCAGGCGCAGTAGGATGACACAGACGGCTATGCTGAAGGAGGTAATAAAGATCCTGCGCTCTTCTAACGCCTGTTCTTTGAGTTGTTTCCACAGCCTGATGGGGCTTTTAGTTTGGTCGTTTATCATCCCCACTGCCTTAGGGTGTCGTTGTTGTGCATAAATTTATTAATAACTAAATAACTAATGGTTTGCCAAACAGGAAGTTTTCCTTTATTTGGGAAAACTAGCGATCGGCTGAAGACAAAGCAAGTAAAAACAGAAGTTTCTCAGTATAATTACGGTTATATCATAAGCAACAGTCAAAAGATAGATTTTATGGTTGAAATTGCTAGACTGCTTGCTGTAAATAAATTAGACTTTAGATAGATTAATCTTAATTTTCAAAAAACCACTGAATCTTATTATTATCTTTATATTTTTTTCATAATAAAATACTTAAACTTCATAATAACTTTAAATTAACCTTTAAAAGCTTTGTTATGCTCTCTATGTAAGGCAAGTATTTACACGTAGATGTAAAACGATTGACTTGGGTTGATTGCTTATTAGATTTCACTACTAAGCTTTAATTTTATTAAAAGCAACCTTTTCAACCTGAAAAACCCCAAGAATATATCACTGCAAAATTAGACTTGCTGCTAACTACAAAACATAGTCTTCATATAAACATAAAATTTACCTGTGAGGTTGCATCAATGAAAAAAGTTAACGTTCTAAACATACCAATTGACAACGTATCAAAAGTAGAGTTGTTAGAAAAACTGGAAATAGGTGGAATTGTATTTACACCCAACGTAGACCACTTGATTAAATTACAAAAAGACCGAGAATTTTATAAAATTTATAACAACGCTACTTATAAGGTATGTGATAGTCAAATAGTGATGTATGCTTCTAAGTTCTTAGGTACGCCAATCCAAGAAAAGATTTCTGGCTCCGATTTATTTCCGGCTTTCTACAACTACTATAAAGATGATGAAAACGTCAAGATATTTTTGTTGGGTGCCGCCGAAGGAATAGCTAAAAAAGCGCAGGAGGAAATTAATAAAAAAGTAGGCAGACAAATCATAGTGGGGGCATATTCACCATCTTTTGGTTTTGAAAATAACGAGAAAGAATGCCAGCAAATCATCGAAATTATTAAAGAATCCGGCGCTACCGTGTTAGCAGTAGGAGTAGGTGCTCCCAAACAAGAAAAGTGGATCGTAAAGTATAAAGATAGTTTGCCAAATATCAAGACTTTCCTAGCAATTGGTGCTACGATCGACTTTGAAGCGGGTCATAAACCAAGAGCGCCTCAATGGATGAGCAAAGCAGGCATTGAATGGTTATATAGACTTTCTTCCGAACCAAGAAGACTTTGGAAAAGATATTTGATAGAAGACCTTCCTTTTTTGTGGTTAGTGATAAAACAAAAACTTAATTCTTACAAAATACCTTTCTTGAGGGAAGAAATAGTAGAGGAGTTTGACGCAGAATTGAATACGGGTAAAGCGGCTTAAAAAAGGTTAACCTTACAAGAAAGGGAATATTTTGTAATGCCATTTTCTAGCAAAAAGCGGCTAAGTAAATTTAGACAAGGATGAGGTAAGAAAACACCAATTTACTATCGTTTTCCATCTCTTAACCGTTTTTAAGCTAATGTGCAATTTAATGCACGCTCTCTTTTCATGCCTTAGAAAAAATAGCCAGACTCTCTCTGCAAGTTACCATCAGCACTAAGCGAAAATTTTGGCTATATATCCACTAGGTTAGTTACCCGTTAGGGGTCTCTAACCATTGGCATTTGATTATTTTATCACAGCTATAGCAGGTATAAAGCCAACGATTATGTTATTTAACTCATTTGAATTTATTTTTTTGTTTCTGCCGATTTCTGTAGTAATTTTCTTTTTAATTGGCAGACAAAAACATCATCAAAAATGGGCAATCCTGTGGCTTGTAGCTGCATCTTTCTTTTTCTACGGGCGGTGGAATCCAGCTAATTTGAGTTTGCTAACTTTTTCAATTTTATTTAATTACTTTATTGGTTATGCTCTAAGAAAAATCACTTTTTTAATAACCAGTAAAAAAACTTTATTAATTTTTGGCATTATTGTTAACCTAGCTTTAATTGCTTATTTCAAGTATGCCAACTTTTTTATTGATAACTTCAACCAAATAACTGGGAGTAATCTTAATTTAGAGACGATTGCTTTGCCACTAGCTATATCATTTTTTACCTTTGTCCAAATTACTTATCTGGTGGATGCTTACCGAGGCGAAACAAAAGAAGATAGCTTTTTAAATTACTGCCTTTTCGTTACCTTTTTTCCCCACTTAATAGCGGGGCCGATCGTTCATCATAAAGATTTGATGCCCCAATTTGCTGACAAATCAATTTATCAGTTTAAACGCAAATTTTTAATCATAGGACTAACAATTTTCTTTATAGGACTGTTCAAAAAAGTAGTATTTGCCGATCGAATAGCTGTCTACGCCGTTCCAGTTTTTGATGCGGCAAATCGAGGTTTACCTCTCACATTTTTTGAGGCTTGGGCTGGAGTTCTTGCATATACATTGCAGCTTTACTTTGATTTTTCAGGCTATTCTGATATGGCGATCGGTTCTGCTTATCTGTTTGGTATTAAGCTACCACTCAACTTTGATTCGCCTTACAAAGCAACTAATATAATCGATTTTTGGCGACGGTGGCACATTACGCTGTCTAATTTTTTGCGAGATTATTTATACATTCCACTAGGGGGAAATCGCCAAGGAAAGTTGCGACGCTATCTCAACTTAATGATTACGATGCTATTAGGCGGTCTTTGGCATGGTGCTGGTTGGAATTTCGTGGTATGGGGTGGATTACATGGAATTTATTTAGTAATTAATCATCAATGGCGATCGTTCCGTCGCTGGTTGGGACACGATCTCAATAAGAGCCACTGGTTTAGTCAAGGAATAAGCTGGTTTGTAACATTTTTGGCCGTGGTAATATCATGGGTTTTCTTCAGAGCAAAAACTATTGATGCTGCAACTGCTATTCTGAGTGCAATGATGGGTGTTAATGGAATATCTCTGCCCAGAGTTTTGTTGACAAAACTAGGCTTTTTGGAAAACTTTGGAATTATTCAGTTTAACGGACTTACGAATGCGACGGAGTTACCAGTAGGCTATGTAATGGGGGGAATAACTTTTTTATTGTTAGTTGCTTGGTTTACTCCTAATACTCAACAATGGATGGGCCAATACAATCCTATTAAGATAAAGCAACAGGGAATAAACGTTTCTGCCAATTGGTACGATCGCATTTGGCGCAGTTTACAATGGCAACCAAATCAAATATGGGCTGTAGCTAGCGCTCTTATAACTGGTATTTCTCTGCTCAGCCTTACACGAGTCAGCGAGTTTTTATATTTTCAGTTCTGAGCGTTCAACGAAAACCTTTTGGCTTGCCAAAAACTAACGTCAGCTTTTTTGCCAAATTTGGGAGTAAATAGGGATGTTAAAATTTTACTTAAGGACTTACTTCAGCTTATCGGCTATAATTTTATTTTTAGTAGGAATAATTAACTTTACTATCGATCCGCTTTGGTATAGTAAAGGAAATAAACTGACAGGTAAAAATTTTTCATTTAACGAGCGCGTTTCAAAAACTAACCTTTTGCTGAATAGCGAAATCCAGAACTATGATTGCTTAATTTTAGGGAGTTCCAGAGTAACTTTAATAAAAGCTTCTTCATTTAAAAAGCAACGTTGTTTTAATTATTCCTTCAGTGCAGGAAGAATTGAAGAGTTTGTCGAATATGCTAAATACGCCAAGTCAAAAGGGCTTAATCCTAAAAAAGTTTACGTTGGAGTCGATGCCTTCAATTTTGAGAAAACCCCTGCTTCTTCGGCTGGGATTGGTAAAATAGCTCCTCAACCTGCATATCAAGCTTACTTCTCATTAGATGTATTCTTATTTTCAGCCAGAACGCTTCTGGGGATGTCGCCCGATCCAAGGTATTATAATGAACAATTTGAGAGCGAACTGGTTGAAAATCCTCCTACTTTTAAACCGGAATTTTACGATCGCCAAAAGCCTGGGATTTGCGATCGCTCTAAAGTTAAAGAATATCAAAAACTGCGAGATGTATTTCCTAAAGCTGAGTTTGTCGGGTACGTACCTCCTATATCAGCCTGGAACGTCGTTAATGAAACCTATTTTCGTAATTTGACAGATTGCGACTTACAAGCTTTCTATCAAGTATCTAAAATATTTAACGTTATGTATGATTTTTCAGTACCTTCCACCGTGACGGCAGAAGCTAAAAATAGCTATGATGGCAGTCATTTTTATCCTAAAATTCAACAGAAAGTAGCTGATACTCTGCAAGGAAAAAATCCTACCTTTGGCATTAGACTCGATCGATATAAATTCCCTGAATATCAAGAAATTTATCATGCGAAAATCCAAGAGTTTTTAGAGAAAGAAGGCAAAATAAAAGTTGCTACCAGGCATAATTTTAAGCAATAAAGTGGTATCTACAGCGTTTTCCCAGTAAATGAAGTACACATAACTGCTAACAGAAACCCGGTTTCTTCAAGAAACCGGGTTTCTATCCTGTACTTCACTTAACTGGAATCTGCTGTATAACATCAGTTAGGTAAATTTAGTCCTTGCACCAGGCAAAGAAACCGGGTTTCTGGCAAAAATTTAAACTTAAAAGCCTATATTTTTCGTGGGTTTACCCGATTTTTCAGGTTTTGTTGAGAATTCAGTAAATCGCTCGAATAAATTAATAAAATAAAAATATTTTTTTGCTCTAGATTTTCTTCTTTCTAAATTATGGATTTTCTTGACCCGCAGCGTAATAAAATATTCCCCGGCCATTAGTGCCGATAAAAACCATCCCAAAGTACTGTTTACTAGCTTCCATAACTTGCGGATTATTGCCGATGGGATTGGTGCGATCGCTAATTTTTTTCCATGTGATTCCTCGATCTAAAGACTGAAAAATACCATCTCCCATACCAGTAATTTTTCCATACAAGTAAAGAGCCGGAATTGTACTACCTGGTTTGGGTTTGCCAAAAGCAAACAAATAAGCTTTTTCTACTGTATTAATTTTAGAAAAAGTCTCGCCCGCATCTGTGGAACGATATAGTCCATTTTCATCTAAACCAACCCAAACTTCACCTTTTACTCCCGGTACGGTTTTAACGGCGTGCCACCCATTTTTACCCACCAGTGGCTTATATATAGGAGTAAAAGAAGCACCCCGATCGGTACTGCGATAAAACGTATCGTTCCAGTAGTAATAAAACGTATTGCCATCTACTGCATCTGCCGCCAGAGATTGAGACCAGTGCCAAGGCCCGCGAGCGCCATTGGGTAATCCCGTGACGGTTTGCCATGTAACACCGCCATCGTTAGTGCGAATGGGTACGTCGTTGTTAAGAGTAACGACGAACACCTTTGAATCTGTTGCCGACATCGCTACTCGGATGGGCATTTTATTAGTAGGAAACGAGCTAAATTGTTGCCAAGATAAGCCGCCGTCTCGTGAAGTAGCTCCAGAATAGGTATTGTTCCAGCGATTTCCGCTCACCCGCACTAGTTGTAAGGGATCTCGTTGGTTGTAATCAATACTATAAGTATCTTGAAACTCTAGCCCCCTGCCGCTAAATTTTTGGGATGGGTAAGCATCTAATCGATCGCCATGATTAAAACCATCCACATCTGCTACGCCACTTAATAACAGCGAGCCTTTGGGAGGTGAAACGAGGGAAAAAATAACCAGTTCTTCATGTCCTTTCTGATAGTTAGTCCACACTACTGGATTTGCTTTGGCATTTTCCGTGCGCCATATGCCGTACCAGTCAGTTAGCCAAACTCTGCTCTCCACTTTCGGGTCAAACTCAATGGCGGAAATCCAAGGTTGTCTGAGCATGATACCTTTCCACCAAGGAACGCTATTGTTCATAGAGCGTTCCATTTCCGTCCAGGTAGCACCCCCATCCGCAGATCGGTAAATTTTCGTAGATGGGGTTTCTCCCAATGCCACGATTAGTTGGTTGGGATTAGCTGGGTTGACGCTTAAGGCGTTAAAAACTGCTTGGGAGTTGTTCGGCGTGATATTGCGCCAAACGCCGTTGGCATACTTAGTAACTCCTTCTTCCTTGGCGCTGGTTACGTATAAGCTCTGGTTGTTACCAGTTGCCATTCGCCTGGGCCATTTCGGACTTGCTTCGATTTTCTGCCAAGTGACGCCTGTGTCCGTAGATTTATATATTCCATCTCCGTATGCGATCGCATAAACTAAACCGGATCTTTGGCGATCGAACAAAACCCCGGAAATGCCGATATCTTTTGCTGGTTTTCCGGGAAAAGAATCGATTTTACGCCAAGTTATCCCAGCATCTAACGATTTCCACAATCCATCCCGACGCGAGCCAAAAAAAATAATATTTGAATTAAATGGATTAACAGCTAATCTTTCTCCCATCCATCTTTTTGTTTCATTACCTCCCATCGGTAAATCAATGTTCAACTTAGTCCAGGTTTTACCTCGATTCGTTGATTTAAAAATCGTTCCCGGCTTATCCCAAAGGTAAATACCTGCGGCAATATAAACAACATTTGGATTGTTCGGATCGATCGCCAGTGATTCTCCGCCGTAATAATGACGTTGGGAAAGCAGAAATCGATCGGTTAATGGTATCCAGGTTTGATTTTGAGGATTCCAACGATAAAAACCACCCACATCGGTTTTGATATAAACGAGGTCTTTTTCTAAAGGATGGAGATAGATGCCAGTTACGTAACCACCTCCTCCTAAAGATACATTTTGCCAACCTTTAGATTGAGGAATTTGTTGAGATGAAGAAGGAGTAACCTGCGCCTGCAATAAATTAAATTTGAAGCGGGGATTTGAAGGGGTTAAAATAATCGCCCATATAGCAGTTATCGTAATAGTAATCGAGCCTGCCAATAAATATTTTAGGTGCTTATTGAATCGACCCATTTTAGAAAAGCCTAATTTTTCTATATCTCACGATCGCGATCGGTCTAAACGGGTAAACTTTCAAGAAAAAGAAACTCACAGCAACGACTAAAAAATATCGCTACTTTGAGCAGAAGACAAAAGTCGATATCTCATCAATATTATCTGTCTTCATCTGTGTTCATCTGTGTTTATCTGTGGATATCTGTGGTAAAAAAACAAGATTTGACACTTTTGCAAGAAGTCTAATATAGCTAAATCCCCATAGCAAGTAAAAATGCTCAACTAAATTAACTAGACTGCTCTTGTAATATTTGCTGCCTTTGAGTATTACCTCTAATCTTAGATGCAAAAACATCTATTTGAGAATAGAGAGCGCGAGGCAAAAGCCATAACAGACAAGCTGCTATCCAGGTAAGAATCGTCCGACGCGGTTCCTCAAACAAAATACGCCAATAAATAGATAAAGATCGATTAATGAGTTGGAAAGCCACATCACCAGCCTGCATACGAACCGCACTTCTTGCTAAATAGCGCAGCTGATATGCCATAGCCATATTTTCCCATCTAGCAACTCGTTCGCCTGCATAAGAGCGGGTCTTTTCAAACACCTGTTCCCAAGATTCCAATTGTTTGAAAAAGTTAGCAGAAAGGCCGCCAGAATTGACGCGATACTGAGTTAAAACATCCGGTATTCCTTCAATTTTCCAGTCGGTTTGCAGCGCAATTCTTAGCCAACATTCAATATCTTCCGATCGACGAAATCGGTCATCAAAATAAAATTCTTCTACAGTACCGTAAAGGTTATCTTCAAATCGAATTTCTTCTAAAACTTCTCGGCGAATTACCACCGCCGAACCATTACCGATCGGACTGCCGCGTAACAAACAAGGCACGTCAATATCTTTAAGCTGTGGCATTGTATAAGTACCTAAATCTTCGCCTCGTTCATTAACAAAAGCAGAGCGATTAAAGCTAACTCCTACATCTGGGGAATTTTCTAGGTGAGCGATATTTTTTTCTAGCATTTCTGGTAACCAGAGATCGTCACCATCCAAGAAAGCTAAATATTCTCCGCTAGCATGGCGAATACCAGTATTTCTAGCACCTGCTAAACCGCGATTTTTCTGACTGATAATTTTGATTCTGGGGTCGGTGAATTGTTGGCAAATTTCGACGCTGCGATCGGGTGATTCGTCGTCAACAATTAGCAGTTCAAAATTTTGGTAGGTTTGTGCTAAAACCGAATTTACAGCAGCAGCGATATATTTTTCTACGTTATAAGTGGGAATAATTACAGAAACTTTTTTCATCATCACACCAACCTCATAAATTATCTTGGCTGTTCTTGTAGAATGCGGCGCTTTTGATTAGCACCTGTAATTTTTAAAGCAATTTCTTCAATTTGTTTATAAAAAGATTGGGGTAAAAGCCATAAAGAATAAGCAGCAGCCAAAGTCAAAAATGTCCGGCGAGGTTCTGCTAAGACAATCTGCCAGTGAGTAGCTAAAGCACGGTGAGCAAATTTGACGGCTTCTTTACCATTTCTTACACTTACCATCCGCCGAGCTAAAAACCGCAATTCATAAGCTCTGGCTGGATTTGCACAACGCGCGATTAATTCGGGAGCATAGGAGCGAGTTTTTTCAATTACTTTTTCTAAATCTTCTACTTGTTTGTAAACATTAGTGGAAGCTCCTGTTAAATTTACCCGGTATAAGGTTAAAGGTTCGGCAATTCCTTCTAGTTGCCAGTCGGTTTGAAGGGCAATTCGCAGCCAGCATTCTACATCCTCGAAATGGCGTAATTTTTCGTCAAAGTAACATAGCTGTTCTGGATCGTTAGTATCATCTTGAAATGCGATCGCTTTAAACACCTCTCGCCGAATTACAGGAGTTGAACCATTACCAACAGGATTTCGACAGAATATCAAATCCGGAGTAATTTCTTTGAGCTTCGGCATTTGGTAAAGATTTAACGGATTGCCAGCTTCATCAATGAAAGCAGAACGGCTAAAGCTAATTCCCAAATTGGGGGAGTTATCCAAATGAGTAACGTGCTTTTCTAGTTTTTCCGGCGTCCATAAGTCGTCCCCATCTAGAAATGCTAAATATTCTCCTGTTGCATGGCGAATACCAGTATTGCGAGCGCTAGAAACTCCTCGATTTGATTGACGAATGAGTTTGATTCTGGCGTCGCTGAATTGCTGGCAGATTTCTATACTACGATCGGGAGAACCATCATCAACGATCAGCAATTCAAAATTTGTGTAGGTTTGCTCTAAAACCGATCGCACTGTATGGGATATATACTTTTCAACTTTATAAACCGGAATAATTACAGAAACTTTTTTCATTTCATCACCCCAAATTCTGACAATTATCGTTTAGTTAAACTGCTCTCAGTGATTTATTGGCACCAAATACGTATCGAGTACTCCACAAGGTAAATACAGGAATGAAAATCAAGTGGGTTACTAAAACAGCGATCGCAACTCCTAACGTTTCTAGATTACCGGGTTGCCATTGAGCGCCCAAAACCAGTCCCCCAGCAAAAATAACCGTAAACCAGATATCCCATTTCAAAGCTAAGTTAGGTTTGCCCATCGCCAATAATAGATAAGAAGAGGCGATCCCAAAAGGACGAGGTATCGCTGATAAACAAATCAAAATCAGAATGGGAATGGCAGCCACCCACTCTTGTCTGCCAAAAATTATCGGTACGTACAAGGGAGCCAAGCTTGACTGCAATAACACAAAGGGAATAATAATTGTTGCGATCGTTTTGAGGCTTTTCAAATAGCACTGCTGAAATTTTGCTAAGTCCGATCGCGCAGCACACAAGTGAGGATACAATGCTACGGTAATAGATTGGATAATACTAAAACTAATCCCCAATCCCGCATTGAAAGCAAAATAATATACTCCCAGTGCTTTCACTCCTACAAACCGACCAACTATCAAATAATCCAAATTATTCCTGAGAGTTCCTAGCAGCGAAGTACCTAATATGCTGATGCCAAAAGTAAAAATTTCTCTCCAACGTTCTGTGGTAAACCCTTTTTTAGGTCGCCAACTATGATACGCCAAACTTATTAACGCATCTAAAGGAGCTACTAATATTCTGGGTAGAATAATTGCCCACATTCCCATACCTAGAGCAGCAAATACAGCGGTTAAAATATTGCCAACGGCTAGTTGAATACTGCTACTTACAGCGGTAATTTTTAAGCGGTTTTCTCTTTGAATTAAAGCTGTTTGAATTCGACCTATAGGAGTAACTAAATAAATAGTTGATAAAAGGCAAATGGGCATAATAAGTTGGTTGTCATTATAAAACCAAGCTACGGGAAAAGCCGCAATACATTGAATAATAAACAACCCCAAACAAACTACCCAGTTTAGCCAGTATGCACCATTACAAATAGATTCCAGGCTCTCTTCATCAGCTTGGATTACCTTACCGCCAATCCCGATTCTAGCGAATGCTTGTGTAAATTCATAAGTGGTTAGAACCAAAGCTGCTAATCCATAATCATAAGCTGTTAAAAAACGGGCTAATACGACAGTTGTTACTAAACGGAAGACTCGGTTAATTATCTCCGCAGCCCCCAACCAGCCCAAATTGCGGATAAAACCGTCATTTAGCTTTTGCTTGATCCGATCGATTGGTTTAGCTAAACTTGCTGCTAAGTTCATGATTAATGGCGCTTTGGATAGACAAAAATATGGTAGTTAAAGCTCTCTTGCTTAAAATGCTCACGTTAAATTTTAAATTTCTAGCGTTAATGTTTTAGTAGTAGTTTGTGGAAATATTCTTCCCAGAAAACTGGTAATTTTGCTAGAAGTTTTGTATGGTATTAGCTGCATTAATGCCAATTTTAAAAAGAGCCTTTGTGTCTGGCGATCGAGTAAAATTTTAGGATACGACCAAATAGATTTTTGCAATTTTTTCTTGGCAAGTTTAGCTCCTTTATCATCAAGGGTATGAGCTATGCAAAGTTGAGATAAGAATCGGTAAGTGTAGGCTGTGCTTTGATTTTTTAAAAATTGTAACTCTGCTGGTGCTTGCTGAAATGCTCTTTCACTGACGGTGAGAATGTATTTTTCCATGACATCTACTTTTGATGTCATTGACTGGGAAGATCGACGGTACAAAATTTGGTATTTGGGAACCAAAACGAAATGGCATAAAGCCGCTAACCGAATGTAATAATCCCAATCTTCAGCCGATTTAAGTGTAGGATCGAACTTGCCTGCTGCTTGGATATATTTGCTGCGAACCATGATATTTGAACCACTAGAAATAAAATTTCTCAATAATAATTGAGGATATATATTTCCTTGGTAGTATAAAGGCTCCCAGGCGTATAAAAACTCGCTTTTTTCATTGATGAAAGCAGTCCAACTGTAGGCTACTCCTGCTTCTGGATTTTGTTGCAAAGCTGCTAACTGTAGTTCTATTTTATCTGGTGTCCACAAATCGTCGGCATCGAGGAAGGTGATGTATTCTCCGGTAGCGCGATCGATCCCCCGATTGCGAGCAACAGGTAGCCCTCCATTTTCATAGGAAAAAACTTTCAGTCGCCCATCTTCAATTTCATTTAGTACTTCTACAGTTCTGTCCGTGGAACCATCGTTAATAACAATAATCTCAAAATCTAGAAAAGTTTGTTTCTGTAAAGATTGAATCGTTTCTAAGATGGTTTTTTCAGCATTGAAGGCAGGAATAATCACGGATACAACTGGCATAGATACTCCCTTCTTTATTGTGTAATTATTTTTTAATAACCCTTTAAAGCTATGTTATTGAATACGTAAAAATACAGCAACCAATTCAAGATTATTTCATGTAATCTTTAAATAACTGCTAAGTTTTTAGCGGTTCGTAAAGTTTATATGAAGAGGGAAGTTTCTCTTTAAGTGCAATACCTAGTAATACCAAAGCCGGCCAATAGATATAGATCAAAGCTTCCAAGTTTTCCGCAAAAGAAAAGAGAAATAAGACCATAATTACACTTAAACCGGCTTGGGCGGTCTTGCTTCTTTGGCCCTTAATAAAAAGCTCTACAAAACTCCAAATCAAAGGAACTGCAAATGCAATAAAGCCAATGATTCCGTGTGCGAATAAAAGGCCAAACCAAGTATGGTGAGAGCCGATCGGCTTGCGAGTCGTCACTGGAGGGCCTTTCGGTTCGATTAGACCGTGGCCCCAAATCGGTGCATCAGTTTTCCATCGGTACAAAGCTATTTCACCCAAAATTTCTCTCACTCGCGAAGAACCTGCTCGTTGGCCGTCGAATTGAGCTTTGAAATCCTTAAGCCAAGTAACTATCTGGAGACCGAAAATACCAGATAATAAACTAACTATTCCCGCACCAATTTGGACGCTAGGGCGAATAAAATTGACTAAAAATATTATTACGAACGGCAGACTTACCAGACATAAAGTACCCAATCGAGAATCTGCTCCGATCACCATTAAAACAGCACCGATCCTGCCGATCCATCGCCATTTCACGTTAGGGTCTTGCGAGGTAAGAAAAAAATATATGTTGCCTACTAGACCTAAAGCAGGTGCCCAAGGTGTAAATAAATAAAGGCGCGGTTTAAGAGTTTCACCGTCAACACCGTAAAGGAATACTTGATAATATTCTGCTCCAACACCTCCTACTTTCTGAAGCGGAGAAATATATAATTCTGAAGGTAAGTGCAGGGCAATTGCTACTTGGCAAAGTGGAAATAAAATTAAACTTTGTAAACAAAGAATACAGCCTGCTCTATAAATTAATTGTGGCCGTATTTTCAAGCAACCAACTAAAGGAAATAAAGCAAACAGCGCCCAAGTTCTGATGAAAAAGTTGATAGTTGACCTGATAACACGCGCTAAATCCATATTAAAATCGAGATGAGCGCCAATTAAAGCTACTTCCATAAATAACATGGAAATAATCCACACCCATACTCCTAATGGAATAGTAATTCTTTCTTCTTCAGGAGTTTCTTCTGTTTGCTCCCACAGTTTTTTGCATAAATAAAAAAACAATAACCAAGCCACCAAAAAAGCTAATATATGCTGTGCGCCTAGCAAATACAGCACGTATATCCCCGTCATGTAATACCACACTACTTTTTCTGGAAAATTTTGGGGCGTGCCCAGGTAATTGCGAATTTTTTGTCCTAAGATTTTTTGTAAATTCATCAATTTTTTAGTTAATAATTGCAAGTCGGTCTGAACGAAATTTAAATACCTATCTTAACGAACTAAACTAAATTTTTCTGAGAGAGTTTCGTTAATTACTTGCTGGTGCATTCCAGCGATATCTTCCCAAGACAAAACGATTTTTTTCTTCCTAATCATTGAGTTATCGATATCTCTTAATAGTGCAGCCTCCTTTTTCATAAATATTTCTAAATTCGGCAGGTTACGGAAAAATTTTCTGTAGTCATCAACCGTATTTTCCACCAAAAATCCATATTGTCCACCATCAAGTAAATGCTGCATTCTTTCGCAGGGAATAGTCAGAACGGGACGACCGCAACCCAAATATTCGCAAACCTTGAGACTAGCGGTAGTAAACTTCCGTTCGGGGAATAAATCTTTGTTGTAAGGAGCAATACATATGTTAGATGCTCCAATGTAGAGAGCAGCTTCTTGCTGTTCTACCCTGCCATGAAAGATCGCAGGGGCGTTAAATTTTCTCGCAATATCTTCCAATTCCTTGCGCTTGCCGCCATCTCCAACTATATGCAGAACTACATTTTGAGGCTTTTCCAATCCTAATGCTTCAATAATCGGGCTTGGTTCTTGGATAAAACGATTTAACGAACCAACGTAAGTTAAGACGAACCGATCTTTACTAATACCTAATTGCTCGCGACAAAAATCGCGATCGCGAGGATAAAAACGGTCTGAATTAACACCGTAAGGAATTGAATAAATGGGTGTTTTGGGATTAGCATAACCGCCGTCAAGCAAAAATTCTTTTAATTGCTCTGTTTCTACGATAATGCTGCCTGCTTCGTTACCCCATTGCTTTCTAAGATGTAACCGCCATTGACCGATACCGATACTCATCGCTTTCTTCAGCGGATTACCTTGCCAAAAAGGTTGAGACCTTTCTTCAAATTTATATACAGCTTCAGCCAGTAATACTGTTGGCACGTTATACTTGCTAAAAGCGTGAGAAAAAGCTCCCAAATAGGGCCATTCTTTTTCCATAATTAAATCAAAATCTTTGGCGTGCTTCCGAGCAAATTTATCTAATTTATCTTGATATTTGAGCAAACTAATGTAGTTAGGAGGAGAGAAATAGCCTTGATTATTTCTTTTTTCTTTCTCTGACATCTGATCTTCATTAAGAATAGTTAAGTACTTATAATCAAGTGCCTTATTTTCCAAGATTTTTCGATATACAACCGTTACATCAAAATTTTTTTCTAAATATTGAACTACTGGTAGAGTACTTAATACGTAGGGAGAATAGGATAAGTAGTTTATCCCTGGCAAAGCAATGCAAATACGTGGTTTTTTATGAGTAATTGTCGCGATCATGATGAAAATTATTTTTTTAATTTGTACTATGCTGGCCTGAGTATGGGATTTACAATCAAGATAAATTAGGTTTAACCATCCCTAGTGAAACAGCCTCTTTTAAAGACTCCTGCATTGGCAAAAAATTTGGCTCTTCGGATGAGTGCTTAATACTATCTCGGTGACCGATTACTTTAGCAGGCACGCCAACAGCTATTGAATAGGGCGGAATATCTTTGGTCACAACTGCTCCGGCTCCGATTACGCTACCTTTACCAATAGTGACTCCATCTAAAACTCTCACCCCACTGCCTAACCAACAATCATCTTCGATCGCAATTCCCTTGTAATTATTTCCTTGTTCTTGGATATAACGAGTGGGATCGGCAAAGTTATGATTATTGGCATAAATAGCTGAATGAGATGCGATTAAACAGTACTTGCCGATTTTGATATGGTCACCAGACAAGCAAGTATACGGGCCAATGTAAGTGTTTTCGCCAATTTCAATCTCAGCACTAATATGAGCTTTGATATCCACGCCGCGATCGAGAAATACGCCATCTTTCAGATAAATTTGACTGTTTTTACCAAAGCATCTGATCCGCACGTTGCGATCGCAAACAACCCGATTGCCAATTTGGATTCTATGGGCGACTTGAAATTCAACGTCTGGTTCGATGCGGACAGAAGTACCGAATTTTCTAAAAATTGCCCGATAAAAGGTTTTTCGTAATGCTCTACCGATCGAAAATGGTATCCATCCCGCTATATTAATTACTAAAGTTTCTTTTAAATCTAACCACCTAGCCTTAGAAAACTTTTTTTGAGTATTCATAATAAGTACCTCGAACAAAATAGTAATTACCTTGTAGCGAGCGGTTTTTTGCCGTTTTTATTTACGTCCGCCGCTTCTGGCTTTGGCACTGAAAGGGCAGCGACAAGCTCACCAGTAGTAGGTTCCAATTGTTTGGGCTTCCGCTTTTGCCGTTGCCGCAACCAAAGTAAAAATAAACCGTTGCTGCAAAAGAGGGAGGCTAAAGCCGCACCAACATAAACAAAAATCTTTTTCGGAGAAGTTGAGCTACCTGGCAAGCTAGGTTCTGAAAATAACTGAATCAGAGGGTAAGCACCGGAAACAGTCGATTTACCCAAATCCAAACGAGCTAGGGTAGAGGAGAATACTGCTTCTGCGGTTCGGACATCTCGCTCTAAATTAACTAAAGTAGCTTCTTTTTGAGTTAATATTTTGAGTCTAGATTCCAACTGAGCGATTTGTTGGTCTAATGCTCGCGCTTGTGCCGCTAATCCTTGTCTTTCTGCTTGGGCTACCACTAATTGTTGGGAAAGATCCGCCTTTGCAGAAGCTCCCTGTTCGGTATTGCTCAAGTTTAGTTGGGTAAGTTCTGCGATGCTGACCGATCGCCCTACTATAGCACTGGCCCGTCTGAGCAAAGCAGCTTGAGCGGCGTCCCGCCTACTCACGCGATCGATCACGGCGGGATGGTTGGGCAAAAACTTGTTATTAAGGTCGATCAATACTGCATTTGATTCCGTGTAATCCTGGAGCAACTTCTGAACGATCGGGTCAGTTTGGAGAATAAAAGCATCTCCAGCTTGCTTGGCATTTAAATTTAAATTTATAGATAGCTCCTGCAACCGACCATTAGCTAAGCGTTCTTGACCTATTATTTGCGCTCTCTGTTTTCTTAAATCTTCAATATTAGTAGTTAAACTACTAACTTGATCGGCAGAATTTAAATTAGAATTAGCTTTATAATCTAACAGTTTTTTTTGTGCTTCTTTCAATTTATTTTGGGATGAGTTCAAAGACTGTTGTAAAATTAAATCCTGTTGTGAACTTTGCTTGAGCCTAAGTTCATTAAGCTTGTTTTGCAAAGCATTTAACAGCGCTACAGTTTTACTTTGAGCTTGCTCTGGAGTCTCTCCGGCTAGCTCCACTTTCATAATTGTCGTATTACCAATAGTCGTTACTCTGGGCTGACCAAACTCTGAAGATTCGATCTTCAGAGATTCTGCTGCTGCGTTCAATACTTCTCTACTAGTAAGCAAAAACTTATAATTTTCTCTAGGGTCTTGAGAAGTTACTTGATAAGGCGATTCGCTAGAAGCACTTGCTTGTCCGATTCCTGGTAAATTTACATTAGCAGCCGAACTAGCCGCAGGCAAACTAATCGCAAAATCACTGGTGTAACTGGGAGATGCCATTTTTAAATAAAATAAAGCTAAACCCCAAATAGTTGCATTAATCGCTATCCCCGCGAACAAGTAAATTGGCCAAGTTCGCCTTACCGATGATGGGGAAGAAAGTTTAGATATAGTCAATGAATCGCTGATCATAGAATCTCGCCATCGGCTAAAAATTGGCCATTAGAGTCAGATTATAGGGGGCTTTTCTTAAGTGGGTATCAGTCTTGAGAATTAAAATTAGATTGCCGATCGAATCGAGATTGACTGATACGTCCCCCAACCTTTATTCGTACTGTCAGACACAAAGCAAGATTGACTAAGGGATTTTGATTTTCCTTTCATACAGATCTTGCTTGCGTCTTCGATCGGTTTATCAAATTGCTGACATCACCGCTCTTTGCAATATCGGCTTCCCTTCACAATGATTGGGAATAGGCGCGTCCATCAATGCCAGAATCGTAGGAGCTAAATCTAAAGCATGACCCACTGGTAAATCAGCACCAGCCGGAAAATCTGGCCCTTTGGCCGCGAAAAATCCCCTGGCGCGATGGCTTCCCGTGCGATGGTAAGGCACTGGCCCGATGCGTCCCACATCCGGGCTATCCACCACATCAGTTGCATAGTCTTCTTGCCAAATAATCACCAAATCGGCATCAGGCAATTTCGGGTCATTATCGGTAGGATTTTGGCGAGTACGCATAATTTTGTCTACCATCAATCTGCCCGTGCGAGCATCTTTCAGACGGTAAAGCATCTCGCACAATTCGTCACAAACCGCATGATATTCAGATGGTGCAACTACTCCATTAGGTTCCCGTCCTTGCAGGTTAATTCGGATGTAACCTTCCGAATAGCTAGGTAGGGCGAAAGCCTTCATTTGCGACCAAAATGGTTTATACCACAGCGCTGGCTGGAAGTACTGAGGATCTGATTGTTCGACTAACTCGAAAGGCGAAATCAGATCGGGTTTCGCACGACCGCCAAATACGGTAGATTCGAGGATATTAAAAACTTTTAGAGGCAAATTCGCTCTCAAAAACATTTTGAGCGGATTAGAATCGTATTTGAGATTCCAAACAGTTCTCAACCAACACTTCTTAGCCTTTTCACCAGTTATTGGCGGTTTGGGAGTAGTTCCCAATTCACCTTTTGCCAATCCAAACTTACCTGGTAAACTAAATCGATAAAGTAGCTCTGGTAAAAACAGCATACTGGGCAAATCCATCACGTTGGAACCCATACCGTGAGCCGCAAAAACTATCACGTTAGCATTTTCGGGCGCTTTACTGAGGATGTCGCCGATCGCATTATCGATCGCTTCAAAAATTTCTAGTAGCGGATCGCCTTGATATTTCGCTCCTACCGACTGATAAAGCGGATGATCGGCAATCTCGCTCAAATGCCACAAATAATGACCTGCTGAATGAGTTTCCCCAAAAATAGTTAAAAATAAATCCCAATTTTCCCTTTGCAGTAAATCCTGACAAATTTCTGCCCTTCTTTTAATGCCAATTTCCATCTGTTCCTTAAGACGGATTAAAGCATCTACATCGAGAGTGTTGGCATTATCTTTATTTAGTGTCGGGTGTTCCCCATATTGATTAATTAATTCATCTAAAAGCTCTGTCGGTTGAGAATGACTGGGAGTGAGTGGAGAATGAGCGCCCCAAGCCAAAACTTGCACGCCATTGACTTGCTTGGATAGCGTAGATTGAGGCATATCAAATACAGCTACCCGGTAATCTTTGCCCAACGCATAAAATGGTGCAAATTCTTGAAAATCGTAGGCATTAATTTCTTCTACTTCATAAGTACCTTCGCGCAATTTTACAGGTGCCCAATAGCCTGTTTTTTGCGGCGGGCAACCTGTTAAAAAAGTTGTCCACGGTGTTTCTGCTCTGTAGTAATCAAAAGTATCTAAGTGAGTATAAGCACCTTGTTCTCTCAAACGTCTCAAGTTTTTCAAATGCCCCTGAGACATCCATTTTTCAAGCAAAACTGGGTCTGCTGCATCCAAGCCAATGGCAATAACCGGATTTTTCATAGTTCTACTAATGAAAGGATTCTTTGTTAAATGCAAGAATTTGCGTTCTGGATTAGTTTGCCACCCTGCTATTTTCCTATATGCGTAAGTAGCAAAACCTTGGTTAAGTAAATCTTCGTAAATAATAACCAACTACTACGAACGATTGCTATTTGAAGTATGTACCTTCACGGAATCTTTAAACTTTCGATTTTTTTTGATGAGAGTTTTGAAGCTTAGATGAAGCAACAACCTGGCGTTCTTATTTCATCCCAGTGAAAACCGAAACTAACTTAAAATTAACCTTTATGCAGATGACAATAAAATAATGAGCTTGCTTGAACTTTTTTACTCAATTTGAATTAAGTTAATTGTTAACTTGCATATAATTCGCTCTTTATTAATTCATCTACCTTTAGTATTAAATATGAAATGTTAAATTTTATACAAAATTGTTACTACCGCGTTTTGCTCTTGGCGATCGGCTTGTCTTAAACGTAATTCATAATCTTGCGTTTGCGGCCAATTTAATATTAAATCCCGATTTAATCGCCATGAAGAGGCGATTTGGGATATGGTGTTTCGTGAATTAGATTTAATAAAATATATCTTTCGATACAAGTACAAAGGCGTATATAAAGGGAAGTATTTAGCTAATTATGCTTTCATCCCCACACTTACCCGAAGGGAAGTTTGAGATAAATCTCCGGCTTGTTTAAGCAAATTCGGGTCTATTACCCCCTTTCCCCCAAAAATAACGTGGGTACTAACCCGGATTTGGTATCACAAATTACTCAAATGCACCCCAGCTTATTTTTGTAAAAAGAGAAACCCGGCTTCTTGAAGAATTGAATAAGCCGGGTTTCTCTTTTTTGCTAAAGCTTTGACTAAATTAAGGAAGTTCTAAAATACTAACTTCCAGGAAGAGAATTCTTAAAATTGCGTGGCCCTTGATAGCCAGTTAAATCAGCCAGTTTATTCAAATTTTGAACGCCCGGGTACAGCTTACCATTGATTTCCCAAGTTGGATAACCTTCGATTTTAGCTGTTTGACAAAGGTTCGGTCGAGCATTTTTCCCTCTGGGATCGCACTCAACGTAATCTAATAGAACAAATGCTTCTTTGCCAAATAACTCTTTTTGGTCGTGGCAGTGAGGACACCAGAAAGCACCGTATTCTTTTGCACCGACTTGGGTAAGATGACGTGCTAAAGCAATTTCTGCTGGGCCAGATGTGTTTTTGACGGGAAGACCAACTTCTCCACCAGCACTAGTTGTTCCACCCCCACCAGCAGTAGGTGGTTTAGCAGCTGTAGCATAAACGCCCAATATACCGATCAGGGATACCATTCCCACTACAATGCCAGTAAAGAGTAACTGGCCGATGTCTTCCCAAGTGCGGCCAATTAAGACTACTACAAAGATGGCAATTGAGGTGAGGGTTGACAGCAGACAGTAGAGACAAAATGCTTTGATTACAAAAGCCATTAAATAAAACAGATAGCCGCTGAAGAACAGCATTGCGGTTGCCAGGGCAAACATGGCTAACCAAGTCCAGTTTTCCAACTGAGAACGCAAGCCTTTCTTTTCTTCAGGATTAACTAAAAGAGGACTTAATGCTAGAACGGCCATGCCAAGATAAGCAAAAAATCCTAACAGCGATAATGGCACGCCAAAGAACTTAGCATAAGAACTCGATAGGACGGCATTGCAGTTGATGATCCCAGTGGTGGGGCAGAGGGCTTCTTTGATGACTCCCCATTCCACCAGAGTTAAGTAAATTGTGTCTAGGATACCTAAACCTGCGATCGCACCGATCAGGGGTCGTGACCAGCGATGAATCCAAGGGGTAGAACGTCGGCGACTCATAAAATTTTCAGGGTTACTATTTCATCTTGTCTGGCAATTACTTTGCCAGGAATGACAATCCCATTTTGACCCATGCTGTCTAGGAATGGAGTTTAACCGAGGGCATTGGCTGAGGTTGAGATCGATCGGTTACGCTACGCCGCGCCGCTTCCACAAATTGACTGACCCGAATCGGATCGATCGGTTGGTCTCGCCTTCCATGTCGCTTGAGGGAACTAGAGACTATTACTCCATCTGCTGCCTGCATGAGAGTAGAAATATTTTCCCAGTCAGCCCCGCTGCCGATAAATACTGGGGTTCCTTTTGCTGCGTCGATCGCTAATTCTAAATCTTCTAAGCTAGGAGGACTGCCAGTAGCCCAACCAGATAAAATTACGGCGTCGGCTAAACCTCGCTCGATCGTATCTTGTACTGCTACGGTAAGATTGGGCGAACCGAGAGGCCGTGCGTGTTTCACTAGCACGTCAGCCAAAATCTTTACATCGCTGCCTAACTCGCGCCGATAGCGCAGCAGTTGATGAGCTTGCCCCTCGATTAATCCTTGATCCGTGGCCATTACGCCAGTCAGCACGTTGACTCGGATAAATTGGGCGTTTACGCAACTCGCGATCGCCATAGCACTATGAGCATCATTACGCAAGACGTTGATTCCCACTGGCAGGGTTACCAAATTCATCAAACGTTGGGTAATCAACGTCATCGCGCTGACTACTGCCGGGTCTACCTGTCCGTTGGTAAATGGCGCATCGAAAAAGTTTTCGATCATGATGCCATCTACGCCGCCAGAAGCTAAGGCTACTGCCTCTTGTTCGGCGCGATCGATTGCCGCTTTCAGGCTGCCCCCCCAGCGGGGAGACGTGGGTAGCGGCATTAAATGTACGACTCCTACGATCGGATGTGAGGTTTTAAATATCTGTTTCAAATCCACCTGATTTACTATTCCGACTTAGCGGCAAAATCAATCGTTTTAGATTTTCGATTTTCGATTTGTTCTTTAGCTTGATTGTGGGTGCAATCCCAAACAATCTATTTTCTCTAATCTTTCATCTAAACATCGATCGGTCTTTTAGCCATCTCATACACTTTTAAGGATATTTGTCAAGATTTTATCCTTATTTTTCTGTCAAATTAAATTACAGAAGTTGAATGGAGTTGGCTAACTTGAGGAATTTTATATTTTAATTGATTCCTTTGTTCGATCTTAACAGGGTTGATGTCCTTCCTAGCGCCACTTATTTCTAACGCTAAACGATTAGTTTGACCTGGAGTGCTCAATGCAAGTTGCATTGAGCTCGGTTCACTTTCTTTTGCCCGTTCCCTGTCACGACGCTCAAATGATAAAGCTCGTGGGCTGACGGATGAGGAGCGCGTACCCTCACGAATAATAATTTTAATGAAAATAGACTTAAAAAAAGCTTTTGGAGATTAAATTAAGACTATTACCTATATAGGAACCCCAATTTCGCTATTTAGCCTCTTTAGTGCATTTTCTGGCTATTTTTTCCGATTTACTCCCTAGGTGCGGTAAACACGACAAACAAATTTTTGTTTAGATATGTTGAGATTGTTAATTTTGCGCTACGATTCAGAGTATTAACATCGGTGCGATTGCCACCAGGCGCACGCTGACCTTTTAGGTAAGCGATCGCTCAACCGCTTACTTTTTGCTCATTGCAGTAGCGTATTAAAGGGAGCGACAAACAAATCGCGCCGTTGCTGGTTGCTTCACCAGCGCAACGGATACTTGCATCAGAGCCGTAACGCTAGTATAGCGACCGTTTAACGACCTGAACAAACCTTTTCAATTCGCTAATGCCTCAAATAATGGGCCAAAAGCCAACCATTGCCATATCTCACTTAGGCTGTGAAAAAAATCGCGTTGATAGCGAACATATGTTGGGACTGCTGGTAGCAGCAGGTTACCAAGTAGACACCAACGAAGAGTTAGCCGATTACGTCATTGTTAACACTTGTAGTTTTATCCAAGCAGCACGAGAAGAATCCGTGCGTACCTTGGTAGAACTGGCAGAAGCCAATAAAAAAATTGTAATTACTGGCTGTATGGCTCAGCACTTCCAAGCACAGCTACTAGAAGAAATACCAGAAGCGGTAGCTGTCGTAGGAAGCGGTGATTACAACAAAATCGTAGACGTAATTCAAAGAGCGGAAGCTGGCGAGAGAGTAAAAGAAGTTTCCCCGGAACCGATTTACATTGCAGATGAAACTACACCTCGCTACCGCACCACTCCGGAAGCAGTGGCTTATTTGCGCGTAGCGGAAGGCTGCGATTATCGATGTGCTTTTTGCATTATTCCTCACTTAAGAGGAAAACAGCGATCGCGATCGATCGAATCCATCGTGGCAGAAGCCGAACAATTAGCTTCTGAAGGTGTCAAGGAAATCATTTTAATTTCCCAAATCACCACTAATTATGGTATAGATATTTACGGTGAGCCAAAGCTAGCGGAACTGTTGCAGGCTTTAGGTAAAGTAGACGTACCGTGGATTCGGATACATTATTCTTATCCAACGGGTCTTACTCCCGCCGTCATCAAGACAATTCAGGAAACCCCAAACGTACTGCCGTACCTGGATCTTCCCTTACAGCATTCCCATCCGGAAATACTGCGTGCCATGAACCGTCCTTGGCAAGGGCAGGTCAATGATAAAATTATTGATACAATAAAGAAAGCGTTGCCAGAGGCGATTCTGCGTACAACCTTTATCGTTGGGTTTCCAGGAGAAACAGACGAACACTTCAATCACCTGGTGCAGTTCGTCCAGCGTCACGAATTCGATCATGTAGGTGTTTTTACGTTTTCTCCAGAGGAGGAAACGCCTGCATACAAATTGCCAAATCAAATACCCCAATCATTAATGGACGATCGCCGGGAAATCCTCATGCGAGTCCAGCAACCTATCTCCCTCAACAAAAATAAAGCGGAAGTAGGTAAGGTAGTCGATGTCTTAATTGAACAGGAGAACCCGGAGACTGGGGAGTTGATAGGCCGTTCGGCTAGGTTTTCGCCAGAAGTAGATGGATTGGTGTACGTCCGGGGCAATGCCCATTTAGGTTCGCTCGTGCCAGTCGCGATCGAAGACGCTGACACCTATGACCTTTACGGAAAGGTCAAGAGTCATTAGCCAAATTTTTTAACTAATGGCTAGTCAAAAAAGAAAAAAACAGAAAATATCACCTAACAACTAACAGCTGATTCAATGACTTTAACTTTCAACTCTTTAGGTCTTTCGGAAGCGCGCGTTCAACTACTGGAAAAATTAGGACTTACGACTCCTACTACTATTCAAACTCAAGCAATTCCCCAATTGTTGGCAGGGAGAGATGTCGTAGGACAATCGCAAACCGGAACAGGTAAAACGGCAGCTTTTTCATTACCGATTTTAGAAAGGATCGACGTTAATCAAAAAGATGTTCAAGCGTTGATTTTAACCCCAACTCGCGAATTAGCGATGCAGGTTTCCGATGCGATTCGCGACTTCAAAGTTGACCGTAACTTGTGGATTTTACCAGTTTACGGCGGGCAATCGATCGATCGGCAAATCCGCCGCTTACAACAAGGCGCGCAAATCGTCGTCGGCACCCCAGGACGAGTAATCGACCTGTTGGAACGGGGAGATTTAAAACTCGATAAAGTTAGCTGGCTGGTATTAGATGAAGCCGATGAAATGTTAAGCATGGGCTTTATCGACGATGTGGAAAAAATCCTCAAACAAGTACCGGTAGAACGGCAAACCGCCTTTTTCTCCGCTACCATGCCACCAGTAATTCGGGAATTGGTTGCCAAGTTCCTGCACTCTCCCGTCACGGTAACCGTCGAACAACCAAAAGCCGCACCCAAGCAAATCAATCAAGTTGCTTACATGGTGCCTCGCGGGTGGACGAAAGCACGCGCCCTGCAACCGATTTTAGAACTAGAAGATCCGGAAACTGCTTTGATCTTCGTGCGGACGCGCCGTGCAGCAGCAGAACTGACCACCCAATTACAAGCTGCCGGACATAGCGTAGATGAATATCACGGCGATTTGAACCAACAAGCACGGGAACGTTTGTTAATTCGTTTCCGCAATAAGCAAGTGCGTTTGGTAGTTGCTACCGATATCGCCGCCCGGGGTTTGGATGTGGATCACCTCACCCACGTAATCAACTACGATTTACCTGATAGCGTCGAAAGCTACGTTCACCGGATCGGTCGGACTGGACGTGCCGGACGGGAAGGTACGGCGATTTCCTTGATCGAACCTTTGGATCGTCGGAAATTGCGCTTAATCGAGCGTCACGTCAAGCAAAGTTTGGTAGTGCGATCGATTCCCAGCCGCTCTCAAATTGAAGCACGTCACTTGGAAAAATTACAAGGACAAGTACGGGAAGCTCTTACTGGCGAACGGATGGCGTCTTTCTTGCCTTTGGTAGCACAATTAGGTGAAGAATACGATGCTCACGCGATCGCAGCTGCTGCTCTGCAATTAGCTTACGACCAAACTCGTCCCGCTTGGATGCGTTCGGAAAACTATGGCCCAGAGGAAGATATTGCTTCGCTCAATGGCAAACCCAAACCCGTTCTCAAACGTTCTAGCCCTAAACCTTCTGCAGCTCCGAAGGTTGAACCAAAAGTGGAACTGAATAAGTAGGGATTAAGAAAAAAAAGGTGCGTTCAAACGCACCTTTTTTATTTTCAGGAAATGAATGATGTCCTGAATTTTTTGTGGGAATAAATAGTTAAAATTTAACCGCAGATGTAAACAGATAAACGCAGATAAACGCAGATGTAGCAACCGTCAAAGCGGTTAAGTCATTATTAATTGCACCAAACTCTCACTCCTAGCTCCTAACCTCTAGTCTCTAGCTATAATTTTGATACGTTATCAATTTATGCAACAGGTCTAATACAACCAAGGAATTAACTTTTTTACCCGTTGTCGATAATCTGAATAATCAGGATATTTTTCAGTTAACCAAGCTTCTTCTCGATTAGCTTTCGCATTCAAAAAAATAAAAATAACCGCTACAGCCAAAAAGTGAGATAAGCTTAGTTGGAAAATTGACCAACTCAGCATTAATAAAATTACGCCGCTATATACAGGATGGCGGACTATACTATAAACACCTGACTGAATTAGTTCGCCTTTTTCTTTCGGATATGGCAAAGGCGTTAACTGTTGTCCTAAATCTAGTAATCCTTTCAAAAATATAATTAATGCTGCCAGCGCCAAAATAGCAGCGATTCCCCAATTAAAATACAACAATTCAGAATTAGGAAAATTTAACCTACTTGGACGATAAACGGGTAAAAAGATAAAGATTATGATTAAAATGCTTTGAGCTAATACCCAGTATTCGCCTCGTTGATTATTGCGCCAACCTTCGCGGGTGAAGCCCCAATCTGTAAAAATTTTCATAGATGTCTCTATTGTTTGTAGTGAGGACTTTAGTCCTCCCAAAGTCACGAGCTAAAAACTGAAGCCCTTACTACAAACTATAATTCATCTTAACCAAGGACGAGTTGCCTTTTCCAATTCGGCAACTTCATCATCGCTCAATTGCCAACCCAAAGCACCAGCATTTTCTTTGGCTTGTTTGCCTGTTTTTGCGCCTGGGATCGGAATCACGTTTCCTTGAGCAATTAACCAATTCAGGGCAACTTGTGCGGGAGTGCGATCGTATTTTTCTCCCATTTGTTTTAGTAATGAGATGACTGGAGCAATTTTTTCTAAACCGCTGCGGTTAAAACGAGAATCAAACCTCCGCGCACCTGTCGGCTCTTGATAATTTTCCAGGGTATACTTGCCAGTAACTAAACCTTGAGCCAAAGGACTATAAGCCAAAATCGTAACACTCAATTCTTTGGCAGTACTCAAAATACCTTGGCTTTCAATTTGCCTAGATAGTAGCGAATAACGTACTTGATTAGTAGCAAGAGTAACTCCATGACTAGCCAAGAGTTGGTGTGCTTGTCGCATTTGTTCTGCCGAATAATTGCTGACACCTACCGCCTCAATTCTGCCTCGCTTTACTTCTTCTGCTAAAGCTTTCATTAAAGATTCTTGGCTCAATAAAAAAGTAAAAGGCCAATGTACTTGATAAAGAACTACTTTTTCTACTCGTAATCGTTGTAAACTAGCTGTCAGAGCGTCAGAAACCGATTCACCTGAAAACCGCCAAGGTAAAGGGCCAAATTTAGTCGCAATCTGCACTTTTTGTTCGGTTTGCTGCATGAACTTTCCGAGTAACTCCTCTGATAAGCCCATCCCGTAAACTTCAGCCGTATCAAAAAAGTTAACGCCAGCTTCTAAGGCTGCCTGGAAAGCTTCTTTAACTTGAGCTTCCCCGTAATTGCTACCGTAGTTCCAAAAAAGTTTATCACCCCAAGCCCAAGTGCCTATACACAAAGGAGTGACAGCAGGGCCATTTTTACCTAAAGAGATCGATCGCACGTTTGTTCCTTACCTTTACATTTATTAATACTCTCTCAGTTTATCGCTATCCCATCTTTCTGGCTGGGTGGTTCTGGTAAACTAGACATCCGAATTAGCTAATAACGTTTATCTTAAAGATTAGTAAGATAAGTAGCTCATAAAATATCGCTCTTTAAACAGATGGCAACTGGTGATTTTGTACAACCAAACGAATCAGCAAATACCTCACTTCCCAAACTTAATCTGCTGACAATGTTCCGGTTGGGATTATTTCAAATGGGATTAGGTATCCTGGCAGTTCTCACGCTGGGAGTGCTTAATCGAGTGATGATCGCAGAATTAGCAATTCCTGCTACTATTACTGCCGGAATTCTAGCGATCGCACAATTTATGGCTCCCACAAGGATATGGTTCGGTCAAATGTCCGATGCCAAACCGCTTTTCGGTCATCACCGCACTGGTTATGTATGGCTGGGAGCAGCTTTTTTTACAGTTACATTATCCTCAGCCATACAGGTAATTTGGCAATTGGGTACTATCGTACAAACTAATGGTGGTTGGACGCAGACAACCCAAACTTACGGATGGGCAGCTTTGGCAGCTTTGATGTTTGCCCTTTACGGTTTAGCTAGTTGTATCAGTTCTACACCTTTTTTTGCTTTATTAGTAGATGTTTCTGATGAAGATAATCGAGGTCAATTAATTGGGATTGTTTGGTCGATGATGACAGTAGGATTAGCTGTCGGTGGTATCAGCAGTAAAATACTACTCAGTCGATTAGAAAATATCAACGCATCACCAGAAGTATTGCGTTCTTCAATTACTTGGTTGTTTATTATCGTACCCGCGATCGTATTAGGATTAGCCTTCATCGCTACTTTAGGGGTAGAAAATAAATATTCCCGCTATTCTTCTCGTTCGATAGTAATTAACCGAGAAGATAAGATTACTTTGCTTAAAGCACTCAAAATATTAACAGCCAGTCGGCAAACCGGGCTATTTTTCACTTTTTTACTGGTAATGACTATCAGCTTGTTCATGCAGGAAGCCGTTCTCGAACCGTTCGGCGGTGAAGTGTTCCGGATGTCGATCCCGCAAACTTCTTTGCTCAACACTTTTTGGGCTACGGGAATGTTAATCAGTTTGGGCGCTACTGGCTTTTTAATTATTCCTCACTTTGGCAAGAGAAGAACTACTGCTATTGGTTGTTTGGCAGTGGCAGGGTGCTTTTTATTGATTATTCTTTCTGGTTTCATCGGCAACCCCAAGTTATTTCAAGGAACCTTAGTTTTATTTGGTTTGTCTGCTGGGGTAACTACTACCGGAGCGCTCAGTTTGATGTTAGATTTGACGGCAGCAGAAACTGCGGGTACTTTTGTGGGCGCTTGGGGATTGGCTCAAGCAATGGCGAGAGGAACGGCGGTGTTGTTTGGTGGAGTAGTACTGGATGTAGGAAAAGCTTTGTTTGCTAAGCCTACGATGGCTTACGACTTGGTATTTGCGCTACAAGCAGTGGGAATGGTTTTGGCAATTTGGTTTTTGGGACGGGTAAACGTGCAAGAATTCAGGGATAATGCAAAAGCAGCTATTTCTGCCGTAATGGAAGGTGATTTAGATTGATGACCGAATCCTTGCAGCAAAGCGGTTGCGGGACAATTAATTTGAATATTTAACCTGATGGGCTGATGGGAATATGGGAACAGGGGAGCAGGGGAGAAAAAGAAAATAAGTTAATTTTTATCCCTCATCCTTCAGACTTTATCCTTCAGACTTCATCCTTCAGATTTCATCCTTTCCCAATCTAAAATCTAAAATCTAAAATCTAAAATCGAATGACTGATTTTTCGATCGCAGTTCTTGATTTTGCCAGGGAAACAACGAGCAGAATCGGCACCAAAATCTTACAAGACTTCGGCCATATCCAGGCTTCTCATAAGCCTGACGGCAGCTTAGTAACTCAAGCTGATAAGTGGTCAGATGAGGAAATTCGTAACGCGATTTTCCATACTTTCCCCAGTCACGATGTTCTTAGTGAAGAGGGAGAACATCTTTTTAGCGGTAAAGAATGGTGCTGGGTAATCGATCCGATTGACGGAACAACTAACTTTACTCGCGGTATTCCGATTTGGGGTATTTCATTAGGTCTACTGTATCAAGGTAATCCGTTTTTCGGTTATGTCCATTTTCCTACTATTAATCAATCTTTTCACGGTTATTGGTATGGCTCATCTGGTAATGGGGAAAGTGGCGCTTTTTTAAATAATCGTCCCATCCATACAAGCACTGATTCTCCCAGTCACAGCCACTTTTTTAATGTTTGTGCTAGAAGCACGGCAATTTTTAACCAGTCTTTACCCTGCAAAGTTCGGATGTTGGGGGTAACTACTTACAATTTTCTCTCGGTTGCTTGCGGTGCAGCGCTGGGGGGGGTGGAGTCTACGCCAAAAGTGTGGGATCTAGCAGCTGTTTGGGCGATCGTACAAGCAGCAGGCGGGGTTTTAGTACCATTAAATTCCGAGTCGGTGTTTCCTTTGGTAGGAGGAGAAGATTATGGCGATCGTTCTTTTCCTACTTTAGTAGCTAGCAATGCAGAATTAATACCTGTATTTAAACCGTTAGTAGAATTTTTGGTAAAAAATAAGTAAATTTAGAGACGTATATACCAATTCACTCTCTTCTGTGCCACTAATTTTTCCTTTACTCCGAAACCTCCTGCCAGAATGGTGCGTTAACGTAGTGTAACGCACCCTACAAAGCTTACTGACCGGGCGTAGTTCTCCAAACAAAATCAGCGACTGCGATCGGACTATTATTTGTCGATTGCATTTCCGCCGGAGGATTTAATAGCACTGTACGCTGTACGATGTTAGCATCTCCCAACCGTCGAGCCACGCGGCTGGGTATTCCATGTCCGTATACAATGTGACCTTGACCAGCCAATACAACTACTTGAAAATCTGGGTTATCTTTTAAATATTTGGCAATAACATCTGCCATTGTTTCATCCCATACTACTTGAGCCTGAAAAAACCGCTCAAAATTATTACTTTTTCCCAGTCCCTGATGGGATTGTTGGTAAATTTCTTGCATCAACTGACGATAAGCTTGGTTATCTGTCCGAATATCTGAAAGAGGCGGAATATAGAACTGCTGTTCTGTTGAAGACAAACTTTCCAATCCACTACGAGCAACTTTGCGGATAATTTCTGTAGGAGCATTTAAAGCTAACACTGGTAGTCGATTAGCTTTGGCAAACCGCAGAATGGGAGCATAATATTCCCAAGGAAAGCCCCATCTTTTGTTGTATTGAGTTCTTTCTCGCAGGATAGGCTCCATCATATCGTTAGCCAAAAAGCGATCGATGTAGAACTGGAAAGGACGCTGGAACATTTCCATGCCGATCGCAATATTAGGATTTCGCCGATGGAGTTCTTCAATAATTTGTAATTGAGCTAAGTGATCTTCAGCCTTGTTGTGAGTTTCTCCTAAGTACACTACATTCGCTCTGGCTAATTGATCTATGACAGCTTGGGAATTGTAACTTATTGGTTGAACGGGAATAGGTACTCTTTGAGCATGAACCCACTGGCTACAGAATAGAACAATACCAACAAACAAAGCGAATAAGCGAATAAAGCGGTGTTTTTTCATAAAAATGTTTTCCACGTTTGTATTGCAGAGCGAAAATGTGACATAAGGTTATTTAACAGGATAGATCGGAAATACTTTTTTTAAGGCTCGTCATCAACTTATGGTAGGGTTTTAGTCAACTTTAGTCGCTGTTTACGGTCAATTACAGTGGCATAAATAAACTTTTCGTTTATAAATAAGACTGACTAAAAACAATTTAAGGTTAATTAATAACCCATTTAAAAGAAATTAATTGACCATAAATTTAACATTTTTGATAATGTCGATCGTGAATTTTGCACTCCTTTAAAAATTGGCGATCGGCTAACGAGCAATTTACAGCGGATTCGGGGTTTATGAGGTACAGTAGAAGCTAACTTCACAAGGGTTTTAGGCATCACTTTGTACCTCATACATCTCAAAAGTGCTGTAAGTGTTATCTATTAAGTAAAACTTTAATACATCTATAGGGATACTAAATGAATTGCGAACAACTAAACCCCTCCCAACCCTCTCCTTACCAAGGGGAGGGCTAGGGTGGGGTTGATTACTTAAATAGGATCGCTCTAGCTCTTCCCACATCTCATACAATATTGTGTGAATTACCCCAATACTTACTATGAAAGCCCTCTGGCTAGAAAACAACCAACTCGAACTTCGTACCGATGTCCCCGCCCCTACTCCGCCACCGGGAGAAGCACTGGTGCGAGTAGTGCGCGCGGGGATTTGCAATACGGATTTGGAATTACTCAGAGGTTATTACCCCTACACTGGTATTTTAGGCCACGAATTTGTCGGTATTGTGGAACAAGGGTCAAGGGAACTGCAAAATAAACGGGTAGTGGGAGAAATTAATGCGGTTTGCGGTCAGTGTTGGTATTGTTGTAACGGATACCCGACTCACTGTGAAAATCGCACGGTTTTGGGTATCGTTAACCGCAATGGCGCTTTTGCGGAATATCTAACTTTGCCGATCGAAAATTTGCATCCCGTACCGGATAACTTGCCAACCGATGTCGCTACTTTTACCGAACCTGTGGCGGCTGCGTTGGAAATTCAGCAGCAGGTGAAAATAACTCCAAACGAACGAGTTTTGGTAGTTGGTGATGGTAAGCTAGGGCAGTTGGTGGCGCAGACATTGGCGTTGACTGGGTGCGATTTATTGGTTGTTGGGCGTCATCGCCAGAAGTTGGATTACTTAGCTGCGCTTGGTATCAAAACGGGTTTTGTAGATTTGGTAAGCGATACTGCTGACGCAACGCTTCGCGATCGCGCTTTTGACATCTCGGTTGAATGCACTGGTAATCCGGAAGGATTTGCGATCGCTCGTCGCGCTCTCCGTCCTCGCGGCACGCTGGTACTGAAAAGCACTTATGCCGGACATCTAACTTTTGATGCCTCTTCTCTAGTGGTAGATGAAATTACCCTGATTGGCTCTCGTTGCGGCCCTTTTCCAGAAGCCTTGAAAGTATTATCAGAAAATAAGGTAAATGTCAATTACTTGATTCAAGAACGTTATGAATTGGAAAATGCGATCGCGGCATTCGATCGCGCTCAACAGCGAGGAGTCTTAAAAATTCTGTTAGAAATCAATCCTGAGTAATAATTAATTTTATCCGCCTCCGGAGTAAATGCCTTCACCAAAGGATTAATAGTACAGGACTAAAAACTGTGCAATAGACTGGATTGCGATCGGATGTTTATTGTAGAAATTTATGAGCGGCGATTGGCTGATTTACACGGTAATTTCCTGCCTCTTATATGGATTGTGGGGATTTTTCAGCAAGTTAACTACTAATTACATTCAACCGCAAAGTGCGCTAGTTTATCAAGGAATTGGCATTACACTAGTTGGTATATTTGTATTTTGTCAATCTGGTTTTCAATTGCAGGTAGGTAAGGTAGGGATCGTATCTGCAATTGTGGGGGGTATTCTAGCAATGCTAGCATCGTTGTTTTATTTAGTTGCCCTCAGCAAAGGCAAAGTGGCGATGGTAGTTACCCTCACCGGATTGTATCCTTTAGTTAGTATTTTGCTAGCTTTCTTTATCTTAAAAGAGCCAATTACTTTACGACAAGGTTTCAGTATTTTACTTGCGCTGGGAGCGATCGTATTATTTTCGTGGGGCGAGTAATAACAAATGATAGTTAGTTTTCGAGCGAGTGAGTAGACTGTAATCAGTAAAATAATTTTCTTTTTATCAACCAGAATTCAGAAGCCAAGAGCCTTCAATTCAGTATAAATTCTGTACTACTGACGGATGAATAAGTGGATTCCATAAACACCACCAAATTTTCATTTGGTGGTGCAACAATTCAATGGCGGGTCTTTTATTTACCACTGATTGATTCTGATTACTGAATTCTTCTTCAATGCTTACTACCAACCACCTACTACCCATTACCCCTAATAGTAAAAAGAATTAGTTTTCGGGCAATAATCAGCACAACCGATCGCAGATTCAGAATTGGCAATAGTCGGATGCACCGTACACTTGAGCCGATAATCGTTAGTGAAAAACTGACAGCCAGGACAGGGAATTTGGTGCATCCGCTTCGCCTTAGTTACGCCGTCCGTAAGTGCTGACCAAACATTCCAAGCTAGCAGAAACATCAACATCCAAGCTAGTACAAAACAGATCGGTACTAATAAAGGTTGGATGGCATGAATCAGAGGTTGTAGAACTTGGAACACGGCAACTCACTTATTGAGGATCGAAGTAACAGTTTAATGTTAAGAAATTTAACCAGCTTGGTTTATCCACCACAAGAGAGGTTAGACTCCTGCGTGACCCAACGCTAAACCTGTCACTAACATACCTAAAACCAGGAATGGCTGGGCGCTTGCTTGATACTTTACATCATTTTTGAGAGGGTCGCGCAGGAAATACATATCCTGAAACGTGATTTGGGGAATCACCAACAGCATGAGAATCGCCGCATACAAGTTCTGGTGAATGCTAACCAAATAACCAGCCACTCCTACTTGGAAGATGTCGATCGCCAACACGCAAATCCAAGCAGCTGTTTGTACCCCAAACATAACTGGCAGAGATTGTAAACCGAGTTGTCTGTCTCCCTCGACACTTTTAAAGTCGTTGACAACTGCAATCCCCAAGCCAGCAAAACTGTACAGCAGGGTCAAAATGACAATTGTGGCATTGAGGTCGCCAAATAAAGCATGACCAGCCCACCAAGGGAGTGCAATATAGCTGGAACCTAAAGCATAATTGCCCAGCCAGCCATTTTTCTTTAATTTCAGGGGTGGTGCGGAATAAATGTAGGAAACGAACGAACCGCCTAAAGCTAATACGGTGATAGTAGGAAAAGAATGACCAGCCCACAGATCGAGAAGATATGCTACCCCAATCCCAGCTAACAACAGCACCCAAACTTGGGATATTACTTGCGGAATGGAAATTGCCCCATAAGGAATCGGGCGATAGGGTTCGTTGATCGCGTCGATGTCCTTGTCGTAGAAATCGTTGATGGTTTGGGTATACCCGGCCAGCAGTGGCCCAGACATCAGCATACAAGCGGCAGCGATCAGTACGTTTTCTAACGTCCAGGTGTAGTTACCGGAAGAAGCCGCACCGCAGACGACGCCCCAAATCAGGGGAATCCAGGTGATCGGCTTCATTAATTGCAACCGAATTTTCCAAATATTGGTTTCCCCAGAGGCGGCACCTTTCATCCCTAGCATTTGCCTGGTTTTGGCGGTGCGGTTAGCGGTTAAAGGTGCGTCGGTAGAGGGATTTACTTCTACTGGGGCAGGTGGTGTGAGGGTTTCGGATTCTTGCGAAAACTGGGAGGAACTTGGGTCAGACATATTGATTTTGGAGTTTAGATTTTCGATTTTGGATGGGATATGGCGAAAATTGACCAAAATCGTGACAAGAAATAGGTTTACCCTTTTGTTATCACTGAAGCCGATCGCCTTTAACTGATGGCTAGAAGGAAATGGTCAGGTAATTATTTTGAAATTTAGCTCCCTTGACGGGTTGGCCCCTTAATTGGGTAGGTAAGAAAATATTCCGGCGCTGATCGCCGGCTTCGATGGTGACTTCTGGGCCGTATTGGGTAAGTTTAACTTGCTTTTTGTCAAATCCCGGTAGGAATAACTTGACTTGGCGGGAAGCAATGTCGATTTCGATCGCTTTGGGTGCGGCTGCTGCTTGCGTGAAGTCTGGCAAGGCATCGACGATCGGTTGCCAGTTATCTTCTTTGCGGGTGGGAATGGGGCTGACCGCCAGGGGAGCAAACTCAGCCGAAACAGTTTCGGCAACAGCCGTTTCCCGATCGGCAGCTTTATTGATTTTGGCTAGGCTTTGGGCGATTTCCGCCGTGAGAGTGCCTGCTACGCTGGGTTGATTGAGAATGACGCCTCCTACGGTTAAACCGATTTGTTGGGCGCTTCCCCAGAGGTATTTAGCTGTTGCGATCGCGGTTGGGTCGTCTGTCGTCACCAAATAAGCGGCTGCCCGGTTAGGGTTGGCAATTGCCTGTTTCCCTTCATCTAACAGGTTATTCACCTGGCTGGTCGGTTGAGAGAAGGCATCTTCACCCCAGCCCACGTTGAAGACAGCACTAACTACTGGTTGGAGAAAGGGGGAAACGGTTCTACCCAAATCGGAATTGGTTAAAATATTCTGAAAGCGGCGCAGATACCAACTGAGAATTTCCGGCATTCCCAACATCCGCAGCATCAACTGGTCGCCCGTTCCGTCATAGACGATCGCATCGTACTTGCCGCTTTTATCGTATTCTCGCAAAGCATTCAGGGCTAATGCACTATCCATTCCCGGCAGTACGCCTAATTCTTGACCGAACACTTCTTTGAGGGTAGGAGTGCGGAGATATTGGGCTTCTAAATCTTTCAGTTGTTCCCAACTGCGTTCTAGGAGTAAAGCCGTTTGAAATTGCACTCCTTGCAGATTGGCTGCTAATTCCTGCGGATCGGGGCCAAGGCTAGCACCTAAGATTAAGTTTAAATCGGGGCTATTGCCCTGGCCAGCCAGTAGGACGCGCTTGCCTTGGCTGGCTAACTTTTTGGCTGCGGCGATCGCAACTGTGGTACGACCAGTGCCACCTTTGCCCAAAAACGTCAAAATCAGGGACATTTCTCTTCCTTATTAATTAAGGGGTTCTAGTTCGTCTTCAAAGAACCAAGTAGCAAACTTGTCTTCAAACTGTACAACTACTCCCACACCACTGCCATCTACCATTTTGTAGCCTTGAATCGTGCCTGTCTTACCCAGGTATTTCACCACGTTAGCAGGTGCGCGATCGCGAAGACGGCGGATCAGAACTTTTTGACCGATTTCCATTAGAACTCCAATCTAAGAACCATTCCACAGTCTATATTTAGTCTGGCATGGGAGCAATTGCCTTATTTTATTTAAATGAGGAGGCTTTAAATAGCGAGATGAGGCGCGAGGGCAAGGGGAGAAATTTTTTGAAGATCGGCACTCAGCAGTAGATGTAATAGCAAACCTTTTAGTCGATCGTTTATCTTTTAGTTGTATTTGGGTTTGCAAAAAAGAAAAAAATCAGGGTAGCAGGGGCAAATAATCAACTAATTCAGCACGATCGATGCTGGATGCTCGATGCCCCATTGCCGACTCTCCAATAAATTTTTTGCCCAAATTGCAAAAATGTGAATAGAATCTTAACCTAAGACCGTTTTTTTGAGTGGTGTGTTGGTAGTGAGCGAGGAAACAGGCATTGCGAAGGTCAATGAGAGGAGCTATCCGGCAAGCAGGGAGATTTAGCAGCACTCTGCCATTAAATTCTTTATGGTGGGCTAAATTAGATCTCCTCAGAACACTAGTAGTTAGAGACTTAGAAGCTCGATACAAAGGGGCTATTTTAGGCAATTTTTGGTCTTTACTAAACCAATTATGCCAGTTATTGATTTATACTTACGTTTTCGCGATCGTCATGCGGGTTAAACTTAACCTGCCAGGATTACCACAAAATAACTTAACTTTCGGGCTGTGGATGTTTGCCGGACTATTACCTTGGACTGCATTTACCAACGGTTTAATCCCCGCCACTGTTTCTGTAATCAACCAACCCAATCTGGTAAAAAAGGTAGTATTTCCGTTAAGCCTCCTGCCGTTAGTACCGATTTTTTCTGCCTTTATTGAGAATTCGATCGGATTAGTCGCCTTAATTTTGTTGATAGGTATCACTGCCCAAACCGTTCACGCAACCTTGTGGTTATTACCCTTAGTTTGGATACCTCAATTGCTTTTAACCGCAGGTTTAAGTTATTTAGTTGCAGGTTTAACCGTATTCTTAAGGGACGTACCCCAGTCATTAAGCTTGTTACTCAATTTGTGGTTTTATCTTACTCCAATTGTTTATCCTGCTTCCTTAATTCCCGAAAAGTGGCGTGTTTGGATATTCTGGTTAAATCCCATGACCCCGATCGTCGAAACATACCGCAACCTCTTATTACAGGGTACAGTCAACTATTTACCAGAACTGGGTGTAGTTTATCTGATTTCCTTACTAGTGTTTATAGGGGGCTTTTCCCTCTATCAAAAGCTGCGTCCGGGGTTTCCTGACGTACTCTAGGATTTTAAGCAAAGTTTGTCTGGAAATTCGTTAATAAATCCAATCATTTTATTTTAGCAATAGCGTCATGACTGAAATAGCCATTTCTCTCAATAACGTCTCCAAGTGCTTTAAATGTTACGATCGCCCTACCGAGCGTTTAAAAGATTTACTTCTACCAGGAAAAGGTAAAGCTAATGAATTTTGGGCTTTACGCGATATAAACCTGGAAGTTATTAAAGGACAAAGCTTAGGAATTGTCGGACGTAATGGTTCTGGGAAAAGTACGTTATTGCAAACTATTGTAGGAACTCTCAAACCTACTACTGGTGAAGTTAAAGTAAATGGCAGAATTGCCGCGCTCTTAGAGCTTGGTAGCGGGTTTAACCCAGAGTTTACGGGCAGACAAAACGTATTTTTTAACGGGCGTTTAATGGGTTTAAGCCAACAAGAAATAGAAGGTAAATTTGATGAAATTGCTGCTTTCGCAGACATTGGCGATTTTCTCGATCGCCCTGTAAAAACTTACTCTAGCGGAATGTTCGTTCGGCTAGCTTTTGCTGTTTCTACTAGTGTTGAACCGGACATCTTAATAGTAGATGAAGCTCTTTCTGTAGGAGATGATGCTTTTCAGCGTAAGTGCTTTGCTCGAATCGAAAATATCCGCGCCAAAGGCGGCACGATTTTGTTTGTTTCTCACTCGGCTGGCTCTGTAATCGAACTGTGCGATGCCGCCATCTTAATGGATCGGGGTGAAAAGCTATTATTCCATCATCCTAAGTTCGTGATGGATAAATATTATAAATTACTGTATGCGCCGGAAGATAAGGCACATACTATTAGGCAAGAAATCAGAGAATTACAAACATCTGTCAGTTTCGATTCGGTTAAACAAAATATTTCCCTATTGGAAAATAAGTCGTTGTTAACTGTTGGTAACGAACCCGTACAATTGGCAGAAGTCCCACAAACAGAAATTGAAATTAGGGAATTTTACGATCCGGAATTAGTACCTCAAAACACAATTTCCTACGTACCTAGAGGAGCCAAAATTACCAATCCTCATATCATCATGCTAGACGGTACAGTAGTGAATAACTTAGTTGGGCGGAAAGAATATATCTATACTTACTCGGTTTCTTTCTTGAAATATGCCCAACAAGTCAGATTTGGAATGTTGGTGAAAACTGTGAGTGGTTTAGAGTTGGGAGGCGCTTCTTTTACTGCTTCATCCCAATCTATTCACGAAGTTGAACCAGAAACGATCGTCATAGTTAAATTTCGGTTTAAATGTCTGTTAAATCCCGGTGTTTATTTCTTAAATGCGGGAGTAACTGGTTTGGTTGACGGACACTTTACTTATTTGGCAAGACATATTGATGTAGCAATGTTTAGAGTCCAGCCAGAAACTAATTCTTATGCTAGCGGTATAGTTGATTTGGTAATCGAACCAAGTTTAACTATTAATGCAGACTTAACTGAAAAATTGCAAGAAATCAAAGTTTCTTAATTCTTTGTTGATTAAACTGCCAGCCATCAAGCCAAAGTACAACTGAAATGGAAACAGAAATAATCAAGCAGAAAAAGCAGCAGATCGTCCAAGAATATGGAGAATGGACTAACCATAATATAAAACTCGATCGCGACCTTTACACAGTTGGCGAAAGAATTACCGGTTCAGAGGTAAAATTAAGACGAATTTTGCAACTTGTCTGCGACTTAACCGATCAACCATTAGCAGATTTACGTATTCTAGATTTAGCCTGTCTGGAGGGACTTTACGGGATAGAAATGGCGCTTCAAGGTGCAGAAGTAGTTGGGATAGAAGGTAGAAAGGCAAATATTGAGAAGGCGCGATTTGTTAAAGAAGTGCTTTGTTTAGATAATTTGGCACTTATCCAAGACGATGTACGAAATCTCGATCGGGAAAAGTACGGCTGTTTTGATGTGGTCTTGTGTTTGGGTATCTTTTACCATTTAGATGTACCGGATGTTTTTACTTTTTTGGAAAAAATAGCAGATGTGTGCCAAAAGTTGCTAATATTAGATACTCATGTCAGTATAACCGCAGAAAAATGCTATCTTTACAAAGATCGGGAATACTGGGGTAGCTCGTATTTCGAGCATAATCCCGAATCAACAGTGAGTGAAAGGGAAAAATTGTTATGGGCGTCGTTGGATAATGTAAATAGCTTTTGGTTGACCCGTCCTTCTTTGTATAACTTATTGTCAGAAGTCGGTTTTACTTCGGTGTATGAGTGTCATAATCCTCCGGTAATCAAGTATGAAATGATGAGGCAAAAACAAGAAGCCGATCGCAATACATTCGTGGCCATTAAAGGAAAACAACAACAAATAATTTCCTCAACCTTTGCCAACCAAATAAATTGGGAAAGATGGCCAGAGAATAAATAATTAAGCAGAAAAAGTACGGATTAAAATATGTCTTCTCCTCTCATAATTGCTGGAATGCACCGTTCTGGGACTTCTCTGACTGCTTCGTTTATCAAAGCAATCGGAATTAACATCGGAGATAGTTTTTTTGCAGCCGATCGCCACAATTCAAAAGGCTATTTTGAGGATGTAGATTTTTTAGAATTTCAAAGGCTGGTATTACAAAATTCTTGCCATTCTGAAGAAGCGGGATGGCCTGATTGGGGTTGGACGGAAAGCGAATATTTAGATTACAATAATTTTAATAATTATATTGAAACTGCGAAAAATTTAATTGATGGTCGTAGCGAAAATTTTCCTATTTGGGGTTGGAAAGACCCGCGTACTACATTAATGCTTGATTTCTGGCATCATTTACTGCCGGAAGCCAAATATTTATTAGTTTATCGTTTTCCTTGGGATGTAGCGGATTCAATTGCGCGTTTGAAAGCTCCTATTTTTGCCGAACATCCTGATTATCCTTTAAAAATCTGGGCATTTTATAACCGCCATTTACTAAAATTTTACAATGACCATTCAAATAAGTCCATACTTTTTAATGTAAACGCTTGGCTAAAAAAACCAGCTAAATTAGTACAATTATTAAGCGATAAGTTGGAAATCGATTGCCAGAAAAAAATAGAAGAAATAAAGTTTGAAGAAATTTATGATGAACAAATATTTAAGAGTTTAAATTGGCAAAATGGGATAATTCATAAATTGTCTGAGTTTTATCCTGAATATTTTTCATTGTTGGCAGATTTAGATCGGGTTGCTGATATACCCAGCGGCTTTTCTTTGTCATTGAAATTGAATCACCCCGAAATGTCTGAGGCTAATTTTCCCTTGAAAAACCAAGACCAAAAAACGGAAAAATCAGTTAGGGACGCGGAAATCGAATCTCAAGAAAAAATGATTAATTATGCTGAAGACTTATTGCTAAATAATACCGATCGACAAGAAATAGTAGTCTCGGTAATCGTTCCTTGTTACAATCAAGGCGAATTCATTTTAGAGGCAATTTCTAGCGTAGAAGCTTGCCAAGACAGAATTTACGAAATTTTGATTATTAATGATTGTTCAACTGAAAAATTAACGATTAAGGTTTTAAATTATTTGCGCGATCGCGGTTACGAAGTGATCGATCACGAAGTAAATCAAGGACTGGCTGAAGCTAGAAATACTGGAGTTAAAAAGGCAAAAGGGCAGTATATTTTGCCTTTAGATTCGGATAACAAGATTCGCCCGGAATATATGCTCAAAGCCATCGATATTCTGGATAAATGCCCGGAAATAGGTGTGGTTTATGGAAACGCTCAATTTTTTGGCGAAAGAACGGGGGTGTGGGAAGTCCCAGAATTTAACATCAACAAAATAGCCGCCAGAAACTACATTGATGCTTGTGCTGTCTATCGCAAACAAGTGTGGGAAGATTGTGGAGGTTACGATTCAAAAATACCGGGTAAATTAGGATATGAAGATTGGGATTTTTGGCTGGGAGCAGTGGAAAAAGGTTGGAAGTTTCACCATATTCCAGAATTGCTATTTGATTATCGGGTAAGAGCAGATTCGATGGTGAGTCGGTGTAGAATACCCGAAAATCATGAAAGACTAGTACATTATATATGTGCTAAACATTTAAATATTTATACGACTAATTTTGCCAGCATTTTAGCCGAGAAAGAATCTGCTTTATTAAAAGAGCAGATGCGTTGTGAAGAAATGGATATGGAACTGCAAAAAACACGACTTGCATTTGAAGAATCCCAAGAAGAACTCGATCGCATCCGATTTGCTTGGGAAGAATCCCAAGTGAATCTGCAACGCATTCAAACTGTTTGGGAAGAAGCACAGTTAGAAGTAAAACGCATTCAAACTGCTTGGGAAGAAGCACAGTTAGAAGTGCGAACTGCTTACATTGCTAGCGAAAAAGCTCAATCGGAATTACGACAAATTCAAAGTGTTTGGGAGGAAGCGCAGTCGGAGTTACAGCGAATTCAAACTGCTTGGGAAAATTCGCAAACTGAATTGCGTTTAACTTCTCAAGAGTGGCAGCGATCGCAATCAGAAGTACACCGAATTCAAACTGCTTGGGAAAACTCTCAAGAGCAATTACGACAAACTCATGCTGAATGGGAAAATTCTCAACAAATTTCTCAACAAGAAGTACAGCGTATCCAAGCTGCTTGGGAAAAAACGCAATCGGAAGTGCAGCACGTCCAAGCTGCTTGGGAAAGTTCTCAGGAGCAATTGCGCTTAACTAATGGAGAATGGGAAAAAGCGCAACAGCAATTACAGCTTACCAACACTGAGTGGCAAAAAGCTCAGCAGCAAGCGCACTTAATTCACGTTGCTTGGGAACAAGCACAACAACAAGTTCATCACCTTCACCTGGCGTGGGAGCAAGCACAGCAACAAGTGCAGCAGATCCAAACATCGTGGGAACAAGCACAACAACAAGCACAACAACAAGCACAACAACAAGCTGAGCGATCGCAATCTCAGCTAGCACAAATGCAAACTGAATGGCAGCAATCCCAATCTCAATACCAACACTTACTAACTCAGTGGGAACAAATCCAAAATCAACTACAAGTTACTCATGCAGAACTCCAACATTCACGCACCATAATTAATCACATGGAAAGCAGTAAATTTTGGAAAATCAGAACAGCATGGGTTCGTTTCAAGCAGGCAATTGGTTTAAGTAATAATATTGAAAAACAATGAAAAAACTGGTCAAGAATATCGTTAAAAAAGGACAAATTACCCGTTTGAAAGAAACTGAAACAGAAATTCCTCAGCCCGAAGATTTGTTTGTCGAAGAAGTGCCGACGGGAGATTTACTGGGTTGTTTGGATGCTCCGACTATTAATGAAATTAACGTAAACGGTAACTTAACCGTTGTTGGTTGGCTTTGCAGCAGAAATGTTCGCATTCAATCTCTTTTATTATCGAGAGATGACTTGCCAGAAGATCCCATCACTTACGGTTTGCCTCGACCAGATGTAGCACAAGTATTTCCCGACGTGGCAAATGCTGGCTTGTCTGGTTTTAGATGGAATATATTTTTAGACCAGACCTTTTCTGGAAATATTATTATTAAAATTTCCGTAGTACTGGAGAACGGGGAAAAAGTTGGTTGTTTTTCCCGGCGCATTACTATTAATCTTCCTATTCCAGAACACCCTAAAAAAATTAATGCCTACATAGTTGTTTACGGTGCTATCAAAAAAGCGATAGCCGCCTACCAACACGGACGTTTATCAGCGTCTCCTCTTGAGTGGATTCGCAAATTTCGTCTTTATTACCAAAAATTAAAAGCTAATCCGGCAATTGCGATCGAAAGTCTCAGCGTCACCCATCCTTGGCAAATGCAAGATGCTTACCAAAGATGGATCGAAACAAATCGCCTCACTCCTAAATTGTTATCGCGGATGGCAGAGGATGCCGAAAAATTAAACCCCATCGGCAAAAAAATTAGTATTATCGTTCCTACTTACAACACTCCCGCTCAATTTTTGCAGGAGACGATCGATTCTGTCACCAGCCAAATTTATCCCAATTGGGAACTTTGTTTGGCTGATGATGCTTCAACTCAACCTCATGTTAAACAAATTTTAGAACGCGCCAGCGCTGCTGATTCGCGAATTAAAGTAACTTTTAGGTCGCAAAACGGTCACATTGCAGAAGCCACTAATTCGGCTTTAGATTTAGCTACTGGTGAATATATTGCCCTGTTAGATCATGACGATATAATTTCACCAGATGCTTTATTACAAGTTGCCGAATATATCAATAAATATCCCGATGTAGATTGGATTTATACCGATGAGGATAAAATAGATTCAACCGGACGCCACTACGATCCGCAAATGAAGGGTGACTGGAGTCCGGAGATGCTGCTCACCCACAACTATACTCAACATTTTACGGTGATTCGTAAAAGCTTGGTCGATCGAGTAGGGCGGATGCGAAAAGGATTTGAAGGCGCACAAGATATCGATTTATATTTACGGGTAAGCGAACACACGACGGCTGATAAAATTAAGCATATTCCTAAAGTTTGTTATCACTGGCGATGTCATGCGGAAAGTACCGCTTCCGAAGGTACTCAAAAACGGTATGTATTTGATAGTGCTTATCGCGCGATCGCAGAAGCGATCGAACGCCGAAATCTAAAAGCTCAACCATTTTTACCTGCGATCGCTCAAAAGCACGGTTTGTGCTTGCATCAAATTAAATGGGATGACAGTTTGCTAGCAGAAAATCCCGTGACGATCGTCATTCCCACCAGAGATAGAGTAGAACTATTAAAAAAATGCGTAACTAGTTTAGAAAAAACCGTAAATCCCCGTTACGTCAAACTAATAATCGTTGATGATGGTTCCCAAGAAGCGAAAACTCTTGCTTATTTCCAAGAATTAGAACAAAATCAAGTTTTTCAATGCCGAGTTGTTAAATCGGGACGGACATCTGGTTCATTTAATTATGCCCGATTGATGAACTTAGGCGCTCAATATGTTGAGACGCCTTATATGCTTCATCTCAACAATGATATCGAAGCGATCGCGCCCGGTTGGTTAGAAGATATGGTGGGATGGATGTCGATCGATGGCGTCGCCATAGTGGGAGCAAAACTATTATATCCCGATCGCACAATTCAACACGCAGGGGTCATCATTGGGCCTTATGATGGGCTTGCCGATCATTTATTTCATCAATTACCCCATGAAGAAATTGGCTATAATTGTTTACCTCATGCAGCACGCAACGTCTCCGCAGTTACAGGCGCTTGTCTGTTAACTTCCACTAATTTATATCAAGAATTAGCCGGATTTAACGAAGAAAAATTTGCCGTTCAATACAACGATGTTGACTATTGTTTGCGCGTTTTGGAATCAGGTAAACGAGTTGTATTTACTCCACAGTCAACCTTAATACATCTCACCAGCGCATCTAGAGGGAAAGAGTACGATTACACCGAACATCTGAATTTTATTAGAAGATACCCCGGTTTTCGCGATCCATTTTTCAACGAAAATCTCGATATTAATTCTATGTGGATGAGCATCAATCCTTATCAATATTGCCATCCAGAAAGAGCCACTAAATCAAAATTACTAATAATTACTCATAATTTAAATTTAGAAGGCGCACCTTTAGTTATTTACAACTACGCCCGATACTTTGCCACAGTTGGCGGCTATCAAGTGCAAGTACTATCTTGCGAAGATGGGATCTTACGGGACGCCTATGAAAATTTAAATATTCCCGTCAAAATTGTACCTAAACCAGTACCTCTTCCAGAACAGCCGATCGCAGAATTTCATAACCACTTGAAATCCTTGGGTAATTCCCTTGAATTGGATTCCTTTGATTTAGTAGTTGCCAACACTCTAATTACTTTTTGGGGCATTGAATTAGCTCATTTATTTGGCTTACCCAGCATTTGGTATATTCATGAAAGTTCCAATATTGAAAGAAGTATTAAAAACTTCTTTGGCGAAGCTTCCGAAGAATCCATGCGCCACTTGTTGAAAGAAAGCTATTTAAACGCCACCAGAGTTGTCTTTTGCTCTCAAGCATCCCGCAATGTCTTTGAAGGCTTGAATATTAAAGACAACTTCCGAACGATACACGGTGCAGTTCCCATTGATAAAATCGATTACTTCCGGGCTACTCACGATAAATTTGAACTACGGACTAAACATGGCATCAACGCAAACGATACAGTCATCGCGATTGTAGGAACGATTTGCGAACGGAAAGGACAACATATTTTCATCGAAGCAATTAAAGAATTACAACAACAGCTACCAGATAAGAAAGCCAATATATCTTATTTGTTAGTTGGGGGTAACGTAGTAAGTTATCTTAATTTTATCCAAAACCAAATCAAAAAATTAGGTTTGGAAAAAGTTTACATTTTTGATAAAACCAAAGAGGTTTACGACTTTTTTCAATTGAGCGATATTTTTGTTTGTTCTAGCTTTGAAGAATCATTTCCTAGAGTACTCTTAGAAGCAATGGCATTCGAGATGAAAATTGTCAGCACCAATGTCTTTGGTATTCCGGAAATGATTTGCGATGGCAATGAAGGATATTTAGTAGATCCGGGAAATCCTCAAGCCTTGGCAAATGCCCTTCGTGAATGTTTGGAGAATCCAGAAAAGTCAGCAAAAATGGCTAGAAATGCTTATAGTAAAGTTTGCCGAATGTTTGATGAAGAACCACATTTACAAAAACAACTTTGGCTGACAAAAGAAGTATTATTAAAGTAGCTAGGGAAATTTTCATGGTCAAAATAGAGCAGAAAGAAAGACAACCTGATTACCTAATTATTGGCGCTCAAAAAAGCGGAACAACTTCTCTGTATGCTTATCTAAATCAACATCCGCAAGTTGTTCCAGCCGAACAAAAAGAAGTTCATTTTTTTGACTTAAATTTTAGTAATGGCGTCGAATGGTATCGCCAGCAATTTGCGAGAATGGCTAAATCCATTTCCCCAGAAAATGAAAGCTATAGCGAGGATAAATATGTCCGTGGTTTTATCACTGGGGAAGCGAGTCCTTATTACGTATTTCATCCCTTAGTTCCCCAGCGAGTTTATCAAACATTTCCTCAAGTAAAGCTAATTCTGTTGTTGAGAAATCCTGTAAATCGGGCAATTTCTCATTATTATCATGAAGTAAAATTAGGTTTTGAAAGTTTGTCTTTGGAAGATGCGATCGCGCAAGAAGAAACTCGCCTCAAAGACGAAACTGAGAAACTTCTCACTCAAGAAAATTATTATAGCTTTAATCACCAGCACTACACTTATCTCTCAAGAGGTAAATATGTAGAACAATTAACAGATTGGCTGAAATTTTTTCCGAAGGAACAGATGTTGATTATTAAAACTGAAGAACTTGACAACCAGCCAGATATGATTATGGATAGAGTATGGGAATTCTTAAAATTACCCCCTCGTCCAATCGTTCAATATGAAAAATATAATAGTAACGATTATCCGCCTGTTGATGAAAGTTTATACAATCAACTCACATCCTATTTCCAGCCTGACAATCAAAAACTCAAAGATTCATTCGGTATTAGCTTTGATTAACTCAGTTAGTAGTGAGGACTTCAGTCCTCAAAAATTAAAAAGGACTAAAGTCCTTACTACAAACCATGATTAAACTGCCAAAATTAAAATCGAAAAATGTTGAGTTGATTTATGCGAATAGCATAAAATTTTTAGTCATCATTGTCTTAATATTAGGTATCTTTTTTCGCTTCGCCAATTTAGATAAAAAAGTGTATTGGGGAGACGAAGTTTTTACTTCATTCCGGATTGCTGGCTATACGATACAAGAAGTTATTCAAGATGTTTTTGATAATCAGCCAAAAACATTTAAACAGTTACAGCACTATCAACAACCTAATAATGAAAGAAATATTACCGATACTATTAAATCGTTAGCGATTGAAGATTCGCAACATCCGCCATTGTATTATATAATTGCCTATTATTGGGAAAAATTCTTGGGTTCCGATTTAGTAATTAGAAGAAGTTTACCCGCCTTAATTAGTTTATTTGTATTTCCTTTTTTATATTTACTCTGTTTAGAATTATTTGCATCACCCATCATGGGATGGATAGCAATGGCAATAGTAGCAGTTTCACCTTTTCACGTACTGTACGCCCAGGAAGTAAGGGAGTATAGTTTGTGGACTGTTACCATTTTGCTATCAAGTTGGTTATTGCTACGTGCGATGCGTTTGAATAGCAAGTTTAGCTGGATAACGTATGCTGTTAGTTTGCCAATACTCCTATACACTTATTTATTTTCCATCTTAATTTTAATCGGTCATGTAATTTATGTATTTGGCATTGAGGGTTGGCAATGGAGTCGCAAAAAAATTAATTTTTTGTTAGCATCTTCCTTTGGATTATTCACATTTTTACCTTGGTTGACAATTGCGATCGCCAACACTTCCACCATTCAAGATACCACTAGCCAACTCAAATCAAAAATCTCCTTAATTTCGTTAATTCAAATTTGGTTATTTAATCTCAGCCGAATTTTTATTGATTTAGATAGTCAGGGAGAGATACTGAACGATCATCATTTAGAACCGATCGGAATTATCATTATTTTTAGCTTAATGCTTTTAGTAGCTTATTCTACTTATTTTATTTGCCGCAAAACCAATAAAAAAGTTTGGCTATTTATTTTAACATTAATGGGTATAACTGCCGGAGTTCTCGTCTTACCAGATTTGGTTTTAGGCGGCATTCGTTCTTGTATGCCCAGGTATCTAGTTCCCTGTTATTTAGGAATTCAATTAGCTGTTACCTATTTTATTTATAATTTGCTGCGAAACCAACTCAATTTAAACAAAATTTTTTATATTAAAATTTTTGATAAAAATTATATATACCTGGGGCAATTAATTTTTATTTTGCTAATTTCAGCAGGCATACTTTCCTGTGCCACCGCGAATCAAGCTAAATCTTGGTGGAACAAATACGGCAGTTATTACAATCCTCAAATAGCAGAAATCATTAACCAAGCAGAGTCGCCCCTAGTTGTTGCCAATGGTTCTATACCGCGAGTATTTTCTCTCAGTTATTTGCTAGAACGAAAAGTACATATTAAATTCGAGGAAGAGAAAAATACAGGCCAGACTTTAGACAATTTCAGTGATGTATTTTTATACCGACCTTCCGATCGATTGTTATCTCAACTAAAAAAGGAAAAACAAATTAAAATAGAAAGAGTCTACCATTCTCAACCTATCTACCAGTATTTAGAACCTGTTTCCCAGCATAGTAAAATTTGGCTTTGGAAATTAGCCAAATCATGATGTATTCTTTCCTAGAACAACTAACTTATCGACCAGGTTGGTTGAGGCCGATCTCACAACTTACACCTGGGGTTTTAGCCCGCCCGGAAATCAATTTCCTGGCTAATAGCGAAAGTCCATTAAAATGGACTGAAATCATCAGAATTCTAGGTATTTAGTCCTCTTGAGAGGACTTTTGCTACTCGCTGTGGGACTTGAGTCCCAGGCGGATTGTGGGACTGATGCAAGGTCTGAGAGATCGAACTTCTCTTTACAAACAATCTCTAAATATCTATAGTTTCACAAGTTCTGTTACTTTTCAGCTAACCCCATGCGAATTCTGTTTTTACACCCTAACTTTCCCGCTCAATTTCGCCATGTGGCAACACTTTTAGGAAAAGACCCCAACAATGAAGTCGTATTTGGCTGTAAAGTAGAAAATCCAGAGTGGCAAATTCCCGGCGTCCGCAAAGTATTATTTAAAGTTACCCGCGAAGCCCGCCCGGAAACCCATCACTATGTCCGCTTTTTAGAAAATGGTGTTCTGCACGGGCAAGCAATGTTTCGGGTAGCAGAACAATTAAAATCAGAAGGATTTATCCCCGATATTATCTACGGGCATTCTGGCTGGGGGCCTACTTTATTTATGAAGGATGCGTTCCCCAATAGCAAGTTAATGTGTTATTTCGAGTGGTTTTATCATGCCATTGGTTCAGATGCGGACTTTGACCCGGCTGACCCATTGAATATTGATGATATGGGCCGAATTCGCATTAAAAATACGCCCATATTAGTAGATTTATATAGCTGTGATTGGGGGATATCTCCTACCCACTGGCAAAAGTCCCAATTTCCCAAAGAATTTCACCACAAAATCAGCGTTCTTCACGATGGAGTAGATACAGACTACTTTAAACCCAACCCAGAAGCAAAACTGATATTACCGAATTTGGATTTGTCAGAAGTTGATGAAATTGTTACGTATGTAACGCGAGGAATGGAACCTTATCGAGGTTTTCCAGAATTTATCGAAAGCCTTGCTTACTTACAAGAACGCCGTCCTAACTGTCATGTAGTAATTGTAGGTTCAGACCGGGTATGTTACGGCAGAGGATTACCCAATGGGGAAACCTATAAACAGCATATGCTTAAAAAAGTACCCCTTGATTTATCGCGGGTTCACTTTGTTGGTTCTTTGCCTTATGGCTTATATTTGAAAGTAATTCAAGCATCCTCAGCCCACGTGTATTTAACGCGACCATTTGTATTATCCTGGTCGATGATTGAATCCATGTCTACTGGCTGTTTGGTAATAGGCTCGGATACTCCCCCAGTGGCAGAAGTAATCCAAGATGGAGAAAATGGTTTGTTGGTAGATTTCTTTTCCCCTAAACAAATTGCTGACAAAATCTGCCAAGTTTTAGACCATCCCACCCGCATGGCTGAACTCCGCCAAAAAGCTCGTCAGACTGCCCTAGAACGCTATTCCCATCAGGTGCTACTGCCCCAGCATATCCGGCTGATTCAAGATGTAGCAAATGGCAGGCTTCCTGAACTAAATGGAGTTGCTACTCAATCGGTATCTACTCAGGATTTGGCAGTAGCTGGACAAATTTGACCAAATCTTGAAAAAGATTGTAAAGAATTTTAGGTATTATAGCTACGGTTGTCGAAAATTGATGTTAGGAGGGAACTATAAGAGGAGTTCACTGGTCATGATGGAGAAAAACCCATGATTCTGGTGCGCTATATAGTAATTGGAGAAATTTATGAACCAAGCTATACTACTGAAGGCTAGCAAGCTAAAATGTGCCAAGAAATATGGCCGTTCTACTGAGTTAGTCCAATCAAGTGGAGTGAATCTATCGGATAACTTCCAAAATATCCGCTATACGATTAACAAATGAGGAGTGAACGTTGAAATGGCTTTAATTACACTTACGGCGGGAAACGATACCTTTACTGGTGGTGCCTCTGGCGACGAAATACGAGGATTAGACGGGAACGATACTCTTACCGCTACTGCTGGGGGTGTCATACTTACAGGGAACAAAGGGAATGATAACCTAATCTCTTTCGTTGCCGGGAATACTCTTTTCGGTGGTCAGGATGATGACACTTTAAAAAGCGGCTCCAATAGCCTCCTCAAGGGCGACCTGGGCAATGACAGCCTAGCAGCTACTTTTGGCGATACTATGTACGGCAATGATGGTAACGATACCTTAGTGGGAGCAGCAACATCCATTCTGTACGGGAATGCGGGTAAAGATTACCTAATCGGTGCACAAACAGCAACCCTGTACGGTGGTCAGGGTAACGATACTCTCAAAGGAGGGGGTACTGGTTGGTTATATGGTGATAAAGACAACGACTCCATTACAGGACTAGGTGCCGATACCTTGTCAGGTGGTGATGGCAATGATACCCTGATGGCTCTAGCAACCGGCGTGATCGGTTTCGGCAATGCCGGAACCGATATGCTGATGGTTGCCGATAACATAGCAGGCGTGAGTCTCTACGGTGGCAAAGGCAACGATACGCTTATTGGTAAAGGCGGCAGCGTCTTGCACGGCGACAAAGACAACGACTCTTTGATAGCTTTTTCTAGTAATAATAAGAGCGATACTCTCTATGGCGGTGATGGTAGTGATACCCTCATCGGTACCGACCAGGGAGATTTTCTGGTTGGTGGTAATACTACGACGGGGGCTGACACTGCTGATGGTGCTGACTTCATCAATGCCAAGGGAGGTACTGATACTATATATGCTGGAGATGGTGCTGACACCGTAGACGGCGGGGATGCCAACGATACTATTTTCGGTGGTGCTGGAGATGATAGCTTGTTTGGTTCAAACGGCGATGACAGCATCGTTGGTGGCGAGGGCAGCGATACTCTGATTGGCTGGACTGGCAATGACTCCTTAATTGGTGGCGAAGGTGCTGATTACTACTTGTTTGTTGCAGGTACATTCGCAGCACAACCCCCACAAAATATCACAAACAACATTACAGATCTTGGGCTGGACGTTATTGTAGGCTTTGAAGTAGGAACAGACAAGATAGTTCTTGATGGCAAAGGTGCTGCAAATAGTGGTTTCACTCTAGAAAGCCTCTTCACAGCATTGAGCGTCACTAATCCCCCAGGAGTCGCAATAATTACCTCTAACACCCCTAACGACACTGGTGAAGCTGACAAAGCCCAAGGTGTACTGGTCTACAACAAGAATACAGGCGATCTTTTCTACAATACAAACGGTAGTAACGTTGATAACCAAGTTACTAGGTTCGCCATTTTAGATCCAGGCTTAAACCTTTCTTCTGGCGACTTCATCATCGTGTAGTGAGTTGTAGAACTCTTTTAAAAATTTCATAGAGTTTATTAATAACAGGGCTAAAAATTCATCTAGCCCTGTTTTGTTTTTATAGTTTGTAGAGTGTGTGAATTTGTGCGGTTCAGATACTCCATTTTTTTATCCAAAGGCGATACATCTTGTAGGAGCAGGTTTTGTTTCAAAATCTTTGAAAGAAAGGTTGTTTGTCAAACTCGCCCCTACCAAAATCAACTATGGATTAAAATATCAACGTTATTGAAAAATAGCTATTACCAAAAATAGAGGTTGTAAGTGAGTCAGTTATCCAGAAAGGAGATCTAGATTCGCTAGAATAAATTAATCTATAGGAACGCGAAGGAGCTAAAATGAGTGGAATTTATGAAGCTTTGGAAAAAATAAAAAGCCGACCGGGAATGTATATTGGTAAGCCTTATCTTAGTATTTTGCGGCATTTTTTTGTTGGCTATCAATTTGCTAGAGATGAGATGAAAATTGAGCTAACTGAGGAAGAATCTGATTTTTACGAACATTTCCAAGATTGGATACAGCAACGTTTTAATGTCCGGACTAATAACTCTTGGGCAAATATTATTCTCCTTTTCAGTCGGGACGAAAAGGATGGGTTTGAATGCTTTTTTAAGTTATTGGATGAGTTTAAGCAACGAGATAAAAGTTTGGATAATGATAGAGAAGATGTAATTGAAAGTTATCCAATAGTTAATGGAAAAAGAGTAGAAGATAATAGGGAAGAGCGCGGATTAGAAAAGTTAGCTCAGCAGGTATAGCAGTTTTTAGTAGCATGAATTATATCATGTCGTTTGTATAACCATAGTTTGTAGTAAGGACTTTAGTCCTTAAAATGAGGACTAAAGTCCTCACTACGAACAAGTTTGATTATGGGATCTTCTCCAAGAAGTTGGATATCTGTTTATCTGATTGAAATTTGAATAACTTGTCAGAAACCCGGTTTCTCTAAGAAACCGGGTTTCTTTGCTATCAATCTCTAGTAATTCGACAACTGAACATCTTCGTAGATCAAAGAAATTGGAAAGCGAAAATCAACAGTAGTTAAATGAATTTCTTCTCCTTCTTCATAAGGATATAATTCCCAAATACCTCTTTCGTTTAATCGATAGCAATCAACATTGATGCTTTGAGCATTAATTAAAACATATTCTTTTAATGTCTTGATTCTGCGATAATGTCTGAATTTATCACCCCGGTCGAAACCTTTAGTACCAGGAGACAAAACTTCAGCAATTAAACAAGGATATTGAATAAATTGAATTGCTTGTTTATCCCTTTCATCACAAGTTACCATCACATCAGGATAATGAAAAGGGCCGTTTTCAGATACACCCAACTTTGCATCTGCCATTGATACCTTACAACCAGAAGCCCGCAGGTGTATCTTCAAAGCAGTTGCTAAGTTAAGGGTAATGTCATTATGGGGAATAGTTCCCCCTGTCATAGCAAAAACTTTGCCGTTGACATATTCGTATTTGACATCTTGTTTTTCTTCCCATTCTAGGTATTCCTGGGGGCTGATATATTTTTTATCTGGAATGGCAATCATGGTTAGTCCAGTGGTTTTATAGGCTTTGTTTCAATTTTAGTAGACCTAACCCCCCCAGCCCCCCTTCCCTACAAGGGAAGGGGGGAGAATTAATTACTTAAAGTTATAATTCCATTAAAATACGCCCGGTGATTGGAGCCACCGAGGGTATTGATTAACGATTTTACTTATCTATAATTAATTTACCTGCACGCTAGGCAATCTGACAGCAGCGCTCGGTATTTACCACGTTAAAATGAGGCGATCTCTATGACAATTATTACCACTTTTGACTACCGAACGCAGTCTATAGATACTTCGATCGAAGCCGAACAAGTACAGTTCAGATTGTGGCGAAAAATGACGCCAGGGCAAAAAGAAGCTCTTTTCAAGCGGGTGGCCAAACGGGGGGCAACATTAGCTTTGATGGGCATTAAAAGTCAGTTTCCTAACGCTTCAAAAGACATGGTGAGACAACATTACATCAGAAAGCGTTTAGGGCAAGAATGGGCTGATTTTTTATCTGAATTGAAATATCTGGGAGAATTGATAATAGAAGACCCAATTTGGCTAGCGAATCAACTAGCATCTGTCTTAACCTCGCTGAACATCCCTTATTACGTAAGAGGTTCTGTTGCTAGCTCTCTACAAGGAGAGGTAAGATTCACCGAAGACTTGGATTTAGTAATAAACATCCAAACTAACCAGGTTCAGTCACTAATTAACGCTTTAGCAGAACAGTTTTACATCAGTGAAGTGGCTGTAGAAGATGCCATGAGCGGTAGGACTTCATTGTTTAATGTTATCCACCTGACCACAACAGAAAAAGCAGACATTTTTGTAATGAAGGATGATGATTTCTCCCATTCCAAAATGTCTCGCCATCAGCTTCACTGCCCCGATGATGATATTAGTAGATCTTTTTATCTCTGTACACCCGAAGATACGGTATTGCAAAAACTCCTTTGGTTTCGGATGACTAAAAACGAATCCCAAAAACAATGGCGAGATATTTTAGGCGTGTTGAAGCTGCAAGGAGAACAACTCGATTTTGAGTATCTCCAAAGATGGGCGATTTCATTAAATCTGACAGAGCTACTCGCACAAGCATTAAGGGAAGCTGGCTTGGAAATTTAATACAGCCTTTTCCAGGTCGGAAATAATAAGTAAAAATATACTCTTTTTACCTATTATTTCCTATTTAACCCACATTCCGCACCCTAAAGTGTCACACTACGAATTTTGGTCATTTGAGGATTTGGGACTAGCGGCTGGTCAAGTTGTAGGATAGGGGATGGGGGAGAGGTTATCTAAACAATTCCGGTACTCTCTTTTGCAATTCCTCATTCAATTGAGGTAATTTATTTATCATTTGCAAATACCATTCCCGACGCTGCCGATAATGTTGCGATAACAAACGATTATTCTTCACCCAATTGTAAGCATTCGTCGCTAATTGTTGGCGCATTGTTGTATTTGAAATTAACTGCCGCAATTTTGTCTCGAATTCTTCTACTGTCCGATAAATTAACCCAGTTTCTCCTTCGATAATCGAAGCTTCATACACGGTAGGACTTGCTAATACGGTTACTCCATGTCCAGCACATTCAATAAATTTGAGGTCGGATTTCATGGTGTTAAATCGAGTTGGATTTAATGGCAATAAAGCGATTTCACAATTAGAAAGAAGTTCTTGATATCGTTCATAAGGACACCAAGGTTCTAATTCTTTATTGGATGTTTCCAATGCCCCGAAAAATTGCTTGTCATAAATCACTTGTACTCGCACTTTGTCACCGTAATCTGCCAAGACTCGGTTTAAGGCAGGCAAAATTATTGCCCAATCTTCTTCGCGATTTAATGCCCCGAAGAATAAAGTAATTGGATTGTCTGATTTATATTTTCTCGGTGGTGGTAAATAAGCTAGTTGATTCTGAAAAACTACCACGTTGGGATTAATTTGGCGTAAGAATTCGGCCAGCGGTTCTGTGGAGGTTTGAACAGCGTGACAAGCTCTGTAGCTGAAAAATTGATTTTCTTGGTGAGCAGGCCAACGCATTGGGTCATCATCAATTTCGGCGACAATTAGATATCCTCGTTGGATAATATTTTGAATTTTAGGAATGTCTTTGGGATTGTCGAAAAAGCCTCGCTGCCAGATAAATACTTTTGCATCTCCTAGTTGGGCTATGCTTAAATCAGCTGTTTTGACTGTGGCAACGGTGCGGACTCCAGGGATGGTAGCGCTCATTTGATCTGGTTCTAGCACGCGGACGCGATCGCACGCCAAAGGCGCCATCATCATAGTTTGGATCAAAAGCGATCGAGGTGGCTCAGTTGATTTGATTGCTCTCACCACGTACTGCAAAGCCCCGGTTTGAGTAGCAAATTTAGCTTCATCTAATCCTAACTGCTTCGTTATTGGCGCGATAATTTGCTGGAACTTCTGAAAATCCTCACCTTTTCGTCCCCTCGTTTGCACTTCATAAACTTGTAACCCTGCATCAGTAAACATTTGCTTAATGGTATCGAGGGCAAAAAAGCGCAGGTGAGTGCGGTCTAACAAGCCCTCATCCTCGTATTGCCACTCTCCCCGCAAAATCTTCAAAATCAGGCTCCAGTGCTGCACGTTGGGGATGCAGGCTAAAACTTGTCCCTCTTCTTTCAACCAAGCGGTAGCCCTTTTCAGTACTGCCCAAGGGTCAACCATATGCTCCAGCACATCCCCAAACACCAGGCAATCAACCGTACCCTCACCAATTTCCAGATTTAGGTTTGGGTCTTCAATATTTCCCACTACTACTCGGTCTAACCTAGCAGTAGCAAACTGGGCAGCCGTTTCGTTCAATTCCAAACCAATATATTGGCAATGGGGATTAATTTGCTTGTATTTCTCTCCCAATGCTCCCGCCCCACAGCCAACCTCTACAATTACCTTGGCATCAGGAGGCAGTAATCTGAGCAAATCGGGATTAACCCGATTGTAATAATCAGGTAGTATTTGGGCATTCGTCAGCGCAGGCTGGGGAAAGGCACTAGGGAGAGCGAGTGAAGCAGTCAAGGGGTCAGGTGGTGAATTTTCAATTACTCGATCGTGTTTCCACTCTCCTTTACTCTGGCTTTCTCCTACTGCCACTTTCTGCTGCTTGAGAGCAAACTTTTTCTGCATTTTTTCGCTCCAAACCGTTCCAAAATGCTCGATTTCCAGGAAATTGGCATTGTAAGAGGCTGGCTTGTAAACCTTAAAAGCTCGCATGATTCCCAGAGTGGCAGCACTTTCTAGAGGGCCAAAAAAACTAGTATCCCGGTCTAAAAAATAAGGCTGTTGCGCCCAATGATTCATTTGTCGAACGTTCAAAAAATAGCTGCCAGCATGGGGATTAGTAGCGCGATGGAAAGCAACTGGCATTCCCATAATATGGCCAGTTAGTTGTGGTTGCTCTGCCAAATTTTGATATTTAGCAGTTATGATGGCTTGCAAGTTGCCATCAATGTATGTTTTTTGACTTTCGCCAGTACAAGATGACTCGTAGCGATTCGGTTGTAATAAGCAAAAGTCTCCTGCCTGCTTGGTAAACCAATCGAGTTTGACGAAAAACCAAGGGTCATGCAGAATTATGTCATCTTCTAGATAGCAAAAATAGTCATAACTACCAATACAATCTCTCAATAGTGCTTGACACTCAAATCCCAAGAATAAGGGGTCGCAATGGATGCGGTAATGTTTGTATAAATTAGAAGGTAGTGGAACCTCGCTCAGTAGGTGAAAATCTTTACTAGTACAGATAATGATATCTATGTTGTGAATTTGGGACTGGTTGACGGGCATTGTAGAACTGCGGGCAATATCCATGCTGGTCTGAGACTTGCCAAATAATTGGTGTAATGCCGTAATGCAAGTAGTTAACCCTTGAATGCGTGGTTGGGGGTCTTTACCTTGGGAAGCGTGTTTTCCGTTCTCCGTTGGGTTAAAAAAGTGAGGAATCGCAAACAGAATTCTCATGAGATTGGTGGGAAAAGTAGGTTCAAAAAATCTTTACAAAGTTACCTTATCAGCTAGTGGAAGTCGAGACTTTTCCAAGTGCTATATTAAGCGGTTGGTGATGCTTTATGTCTGTTTAGTGAAAATCAGCAGTCTAAACGATGAATAAAGACGATTTTACTGGCATTGCAGAATGGAAACAGATTCAAGGCTGGTTTGATATTTATCAAACGGTAGCGATTCAACAAATTGTTAAACAATTACTCCCCGGCTCTGAGTTCTTCAAGCTAGGATCTTTTCAGGGTTGTAGTAGCTTTGCCCTCACATCTGCCATACCAGCCTATTGTGTGTTATACTCCGTGGATCGTTTTGCTGGTTCCCAAGCACGCAAAAAATGGAATTTAGCAAGCAGCCATTTGCTCGATTAAATTTTAGATATTAGATTGAGTGCAGCTATTATCGGCTTTGGGTAAATTTTTTTAGATTAGTGTATTAAGAACTAGTAAGCAATGGCAGAAGTATTTCAAGCTGGCGATAAGGTAATTACACCCAATGAAATGCTGGTACTGATGAGCCAGTATCAGTTGATGCCTCAGTTGTTGAGGGGATTGATCGTCGATGAGGCGATCGCTAACATTGAGGTAAGCGAGGAAGAAGAAAAAAATGCTCTAGCTCAAACTGAAGCATATTATCAGCTAACTTCTCCAGAAGCCAAAGAAGCTTGGCTGGAATCTCAAGGATTAACTCAAGAGCAATTTCAACTAGTGGCGTTGCGTCCTTTAAAGCTAGAAAAATACAAACAGGCAACTTGGGCTTCTAAAGTCGAGTCTTATTTCCTCTCCCGCAAACCTTTTCTAGACCAAGTAGTGTATTCTCTCATTCGGACTAAAGATTTGGGATTAGCTCAAGAAATTTACTTTCGCATCCAAGAAGGGGAACAAGCTTTTGCCGACCTAGCCAAAGAATACTCTCAAGGGCCAGAAGCGAATACAGGCGGAGTATTGGGGCCAGTATCGATTAAGCAGCCCCATCCTTTAATCGGTCAAATATTATCAGTCAGTCAACCCGGTCAACTCTGGCCACCACGGGCTTTAGCAGAATGGTTCGTGATCGTGCGCTTGGAAAAATTTATTCCCGCGCAACTTGATGATGCCATGCGTCGTCGCTTAATTGACGAGTTGTTTGAAAATTGGCTGACAGAAAAGGTGAAGAAAATGGGGCCGTTACAATTAGTTGCACAAAATGAAGCATCGGAACAGTCAGTGGCAGTTGGATAAAGGAGGCAGACGGCAGGGCCGGGGGTAAGGGAAAAATTTTAAAGTGAATGGATATGGGAAATATAAAGACAAAGGGGTGAAGAATACATATATAAGAAAAGAAGGAAGCTATGCTAAAAGTTTAAATTTAAAATTTATCACTCCTCCTTAAGACTGAAATTTGAAATCTAACTCTTCTGGTAACCTATGACCCAAGCAGTTTCTCGATCGCAAATTCAAACCTTTCTCTCGGAAAGAGAGCCTTTTAATCAACTAGATAACAAAACTTTACAAGACCTGGCCGGTCAATGCCAATTACTACGGTATCGGATCGGGCAAACCATCCTGCAAAGAGAAATCATGCCCACTCAGGTGGCGATTGTCTACATAGGACAAGTGCGCCTGCTGGGATACGACCAACGCAGTCAAAGTCCGGCTAGCTTGCAGATAGCTGGGCCGGGAGAAGTACTCGGCTGGGTGGGATTAGTGCGGGGGATTGCGTGCGAAACCGCGATCGCATCTAGCGAAGTTATCTGTATCACCTTGCCTGCTGCCGTCTTCTTATCGTATTTGGATAAAGAACCCGTCTTTCAGCAAGCATTTCAAGACCGTTGCAGTCGGATCGAGTTATTTGAACTCTTAAGCTATGAATTACAGCGACGAGCTTTAGGAAGCATCAACCTCAAAGAATTAACTTACCAAGTTTGGCAAGATACGGAAGTCCTCAACTTACGCAACGGCCAAGTAACCCTACCCAAACTAGACCCAGAGAAAGTTTGGTTAGTCAGTAGCGGTTTTATCGGCGCATTTTCTAACGGCAGCCGCTTCCCGGTCAGCGAATCGGGGACTTGGGTACCGGTACAAGGTAGACAAGGAGCTCGCTTGTTAGGGGTACGCCTGCCTATAGCACCGGCTCCGGCAATCGATGTCGCACCGGAAACATCAACATCAACAGAAGATGCAGAGCCAGCTTTGGCTGTCCCGGCACAGATTGAAGATATCCCCTACGCTCCAGATACAATTGCCCCGCCGCCGGAACCAGTAGCCAGCAACCAACGATTTCCTTATTATCGCGGTAGAGGAACGATCGAAGCACCCCTAGCTTGCTTCAAAATGCTCTCCAGACATCTGGGTGTAGGCTTCCGCAAAGACGTAGTTCGCAAAGTATTAGATAACCAAGTAAAAACCAGAGGCAACATTACCTTGCTTACCTGCGGTGGAGTTGCCGAAATGATGGGGATGAGCGCCCAATTAGTGCAAGTTCACGCTCAAGCAATCTCTAGATTAAAAGCACCCGCAATGGTGCAATGGCAAGATAGCTTTGCCATCCTCTACAGCATTAGCGAAAAAGAAATCGTCATCGCCACCCCAGAAGAAGGAATTCGCCGCCGACATCCCCGCGAATTTATAGACAGTTGGGGAAATGAAGGGCAAGTTCTTCTGTTGCAAAAACGTCAGGAAGAACAAAGAGAAAAATTCAGCCTCCGATGGTTTTTACCAGCCATCTCCAAACACCGCAAAGTTTTAATCGAAGTTTTTATCGCTTCCTTCTTGGTGCAATTATTTGCTTTGGCTAATCCCCTAGCGACTCAGGTAATTATCGACCAAGTAATCAAAGACCGCAGCGCTACCATTCTCCATAGCGTAGGGCTACTTTTGCTAGTAGTGGCACTCTTTGAAGCGCTTTTAACTTATATCCGAACTACTTTATTTGTTGACACTACCAACCGAATAGATATCAGTTTGGGATCGGAGGTAATCGACCACTTACTGAGATTGCCGCTGAACTATTTTGATAATCGCCGGGTAGGTGAATTGGCGGGTCGGGTAAACGAGTTAGAGAATATTCGGCAATTTTTGACAGGTACTGCTCTTACAGTGGTGCTAGATGCGTTTTTCTCGATTTTTTACATCATCTTCATGCTGGTTTATAGCGTGAAGTTGACTATAGTAGCGCTATTAACCATACCTTTGTTTGCAGTGCTGACTTTGATCGTATCGCCGATCGTGCAACGCCAGTTACGCACCAAAGCAGAACGTCACGCAGATACGCAATCTTATTTAGTAGAAGTGCTTTCCGGTATCCAAACCGTAAAAGCCCAAAATATCGAACTAAAATCCCGCTGGCAGTGGCAAGAACGTTATGCGCGTTACGTTTCAGCCGGATTTAAAACCGTTCTGACATTTAGTACTGCTAGTTCTTTCAGCGGCTTCTTCAACAAGCTTTCTGGGTTGTTGCTGTTGTGGGTAGGTGCCTATATGGTAATTTCTAACCCGCCGGAACTCACGCTGGGTCAGTTAATCGCGTTTCGGATTATTGCTGGTTACGTAACTAGTCCCCTGCTGCGGTTGGTGCAATTGTGGCAAAACTTCCAAGAAACTGCCCTTTCGATCGAACGGTTGAGCGATGTGTTGGATGCTCACCCGGAAGCGGACGAAGCTAATCGTCACAATATCAATATGCCGCCGATTGAAGGTGCAGTGAAGTTTGAAAACCTTTCCTTCCGGTTTAATGCTAATGGCCCGCTGCAATTGGTCAACGTGAGTTTGGAATTCCCTGCCGGTACGTTTGTGGGCATTGTCGGTCAAAGCGGTTCCGGTAAGAGTACTTTGATGAAATTGTTACAGCGACTCTACGAACCAAATGCCGGTCGGATTCTCATCGATGATTACGATATTGCCAAAGTCGAACTGTATTCCCTGCGCCGCCAATTAGGTATGGTGCTACAAGATACCTTGCTATTTAACGGTACGGTAAGGGAAAACATCGCGCTGACTAATCCGGAAGCTTCCGATGAGGAAATTATCGAAGCAGCGAAAATCGCGGTAGCGCACGAGTTTATCATGTCCTTGCCGAACGGGTATAACACGATCGTGGGAGAACGGGGTAGCGGTTTGTCTGGGGGACAAAGGCAAAGAATTGCGATCGCGCGTACCGTCCTGCAAAACCCCAGATTGCTGATCTTAGACGAAGCGACCAGCGCCCTAGACTACCATTCCGAACGGCAAGTTTGCGAGAACTTAGCCGAACATTTTCAAGGCCGCACCGTGTTTTTCATCACTCACCGCCTCAGTACAGTCAGAAATGCAGATGCGATCTTGATGATGGATCAGGGAACCGTAGCCGAACAAGGCACTCACAAAGAATTGATGGCCTTGAAAGGACGTTACTATTGCCTCTATCAACAACAAGAATCGGAAATGTCTTAAGTATTGGTCATTAGTCATCAGTCATTGGTCATTTGTGATGGCTCATTTTTTAATGATAAAGAGAATCACGCATCACGCTAACTTTGACCAAATGACAAATGACTAATGACAAATGACTAATAAAAAATAACGAATGACAAAGGATTAAAAAAAATCATGACTAACAAACAAATAACTGATAGTTCCAATGGCAACGGTAAAAATAATAATGCTACTCAGCTAAAAGATATGAATACGGTTTGGGTTCCCCCCGAACCGATGGCTCCTCCGCCTCCCGTTTTTGAACCGGATAACCAGCCAATTATCTTAGAAAGACCTTCTTGGTGGTCTCATGCTTTTGTTTGGGTTATCGTTAGCGTGACTGGCTTTGGCCTTTTGTGGGCAGGATTTGCACCGATCGAGCAATCGGTTCCCGCTACTGGAAAGTTAGAAGCAGAAGGAGCGGCTAAAGAATTAAAAGCACCTAATGGTGGTGTGGTCAGGGAGATTTTAGTTAAAGATGGCGAACTCGTAAAACAAGGGCAACTTTTGATTACGTTCGATCCGACAGCACCAAAAGCAGATTTAGAATCCCTGCTCAAACAAAAGAAAACATTAGAAGAAGAAAATAAATTTTATAACGCTCAATTTAATGGTACGAGCGCAGGTGGTAGCCCTGAATTACAAGCGCTGCTTAAATCAAAGCAAGCTTTGATGAATGAAAATCAATACTATCAAGCATTGATTAATGGTAGAACCATCCAAAGAGCGGGTAGCGATGAATTTTTAGCTAACCAACAAGGACTTTTAGAAGCTAATCGTCAGGAAATTCAATCTCGCGTCCAAGCGGCTCAGTTGCAAATTAAAGAGTTAGAAACTCAACTACAGCAAGTACAGGCACAGTTAGTCGCGGCGAATCGGCAATTACCGTTGTACGCCCAGCAACTAGGATCGGCGAGAGACCGCTTGGAAACAGCAAAAATCCAATTAGCAACAGCCTACAAGCAATTACCGATGGCTGAGAGAAGAGCGGAAATGGCGAAGAGATTGTTGGCTACCGATGAATCTTTATATGCCAGAATCCAACCTGTGGTGAAAGAAGGAGCTTTGTCTGCACTACAAGGTATCCGTCAAGAACAACAAATTCTGTCCCGTCAAAGTGAAGTTCAGCAAAGCGAAGCCGATGTTTTGACTCGTCGCCAAGAGATTCAAGCCACCCAAGGAGAAATTGCCAGCCGTCAAGGTGAATTGGCTAGTCGAGAAGCAGAATTAGAAAGGGCAAAAGCTGACTTAACTCGCCTTCAAAAAGAGGAAGAACGCTTGGGTGTGGAAATTAACCGAGCCAAGCAACAGTTGCAAAATGCGATCGCTTTATCTGCAAAAGACGTTCGCACTAAAATTGCCGATAACCAACAAAGAATTGCTGAAATTGATAGCCAATTAGCTCGTCTGCGTTTGGATAACCAAAAGAGGCTCGATGAAATCGAAAGCCAACTCCAAAAAGCACAACAAGCGGTGGAATATCAAGAATTGCGAGCGCCTGTTGACGGTATAGTATTTAATCTTAAACCAACTGGCCCCGGTTATGTAGTAAGACAAATCGATGCAGAACCAGTATTGACGATCGTACCTAACGATAACTTAGTCGCATCGGTGAACTTAACCAACCGAGACATTGGATTTATCAAAGAAGGAATGCCCGTAGAAGTGAGCATCGATCCGTTCCCATCCACCGAATTCGGTACTATTCAGGGTAAAGTGGAATCTATTGGCAAGGATGTTTTGAAACCTACTCAGGAACGTCCTTTTTATGCTTTCCCAGTTAAAATAAAGCTCGATCGTCAAGTACTTACGCGCAATGGCAAAGAGTATAATCTCCAGTCCGGTATGGCAGCTAATGCAAGTATTAAAGTTCGTAATCGCACGGTACTGAGTATCTTTACAGAACTGTTCCAAAAACAAGTTGATAGTCTTGAGTCAGTTAGATAATCACCCGATCGCTCTTGACTATATTTTATCCAGTCATAAATATCTAGCTCTAATCATGAGATGAGTGGGATAAAGCTTCCTTTACCCCACTCATCTTTTTAATATAAGTAGGTAGATCTGAAAAAACGAAGGTAGATTTGTAGGGGCGGTTTTAGTTACAGTGCTTGATATACAACCGTTTTACTCGCTTATCTTACCCGCCCTGCCCATATGCGTTTATTCATAGCATCCTACTTAGTTTTATTTGGTAATAAATAAGAATAATATTCAACTAGCATCCCGATACTGCACGGGTTTTGGTAATTTCAGGTTGGATTATCAAAACCTCTTGCTTAAAAATACTTAGACAGGTACAATGCTTAAGACTTCTGATTGTTCGTCAACTAAAAAAGCCATGAGGCAAATTACCTGGCAAAATATAAATATTAATCAACATGGCATATTCTCAACCAGAACAACTTTCTATTCTGATCGTGATTCCAGTTTTTAACGACTGGGAAGCTTTAGAAATTTTGTTAATAAATATAGATAAAAACTTATATGGTAAACCATTTAACGTAGATATTTTAATCGTAGATGATGCCTCTACTACACCTGTTTTTAGCAATTTCATTTCTACTCCACTTAAAGAAATTAATAAAATAGAAATATTAGAGTTAAGAAGAAATATCGGGCATCAACGAGCAATTGCGATCGGCCTATCTTATATAGAAGAAAATCTTTATTATCAAGCAGTTGTGATAATGGATGGAGATGGAGAAGACGATCCTAAAGACGTAATAAAACTAATTGAAGAATGCCACAAACAAGATTTTCAAAAAGTAATTTTTGCTCGTCGCAGCAAGCGTTCTGAAACCTGGCTATTTAAATTATTTTATATATTTTACAAGCATCTATATAAACTTTTAACCGGGCATCATATTCGAGTTGGAAACTTTAGTATTATACCTCATAAGATTATTCCCAGATTAGTGGTTGTCTCAGAACTTTGGAATCACTATGCTGTAGGCTTACTGAAAGCAAAAGTACCTTATGCAGAAATATATAGTAAACGGGGTAACCGCTTAGCCGGGAAACCAAAAATGAATTTTGTTTCCTTGATAACACATGGGTTAAGTGCAATTTCCGTATATGGAGACGTAGTTGGCGTAAGGTTACTCATCGCTAGCATTTGGTTAATCTTATTTACTTTAATAGCGATCGTTGCTGCTATAATTGTAAAATTATTTAGTAATTTAGCGATACCTGGATGGACATCTTACATAGTGATATTGTTCTTTATCATCTTGATGCAGTCAGTAATGCTTTCGTTATTTTTTAGCTTCTTGATCTTAAGTGGAAGAAACAATTCAAGTTTTTTACCAAAGCGAGATTATCACTATTTTATTTTAGGAATTAGGCAGGTTTTTCCTAGATTATGACACACTACACCTATGTTGGCTCGGAACTAGAATTATTTCGTTATGCTTCCAATTGGAAGTCATATTACTCTTCGATAATTCAACCCTACTTGGCAGATGAAGTACTAGAAGTAGGGGCAGGTATTGGTTCGACAACCCAAGTAATTTGTCAGGGTAAACAAAAACGCTGGGTTTGTCTGGAACCTGATGTAGTATTAGCAGATCAATTAAAAACACTGATTTTTAATCAGCAATTGCCAAAATGCTGCGAATTAAAAACCGGAACTTTAACAGATTTGAGTAATAGCGATACTTATGACACTATTATTTATATTGACGTGTTAGAGCATATTAAAGATGATACGGAAGAATTAAAATCCGCTATTAAACACCTCAAAAAAGATGGTGTTTTGATCGTTTTATCTCCTGCTCATCAATGGTTGTTTACACCTTTTGATAAAGCAATAGGCCATTATCGAAGATATAACAAAAATACTTTGTCAAAAGTAATTCCGGATGATTTGAAATGCCAGCGAATGATTTATTTGGATTCTGTAGGCGTAATAGCATCTATGGCAAATCGTTTTCTTCTAAAAAGTAAAATGCCAACTATTAAACAAATTAAATTGTGGGATCGAAAAATGGTTCCTTTATCACAAAAAATCGATCCTTTAATTCAATACTCTATTGGTAAAACAATCATCGGTATTTGGCAAAAAACATAGCTTTGTTTTACTGAATTTTTGGTGTATCTGGGAAAGGAGTAGTAAATTATGCAGGTTCAAACTCAAAATAAAATTTTTCAAAATTTTCTAATATTTTTATGTATTTTGCCAGCTGTTTTCACGGGTAGTTTAATTGTTAAGTATGGCGTTAACGTATTGTTTTTAGATCAATTAGGCGTTGCTAACTACATTTATCAATTTTTTACTTTTTTTAATATTACCCCACAAAATTGGATAGCTCAACATAATGAAAGTCGCTTACTATTTCCCAGGATGATTTTTATTGGTCTAGCATCCTTAACTCGATGGGATGTTAGATACGAAATGTTCGCGATGTTTTTCATGGCTTGTTTAATATCTATAAACATTTATCGATTAAATAAATTAACTATTGGAGGTAGCCTTACCAGGCTACTAATTATTGTATTAATTTCAAATATTCTTATTTTCTCTCCCGTCCAGTATGAAAATTGGCTGTGGGGTATTCAATTAATAGTTTTTATTCCCATTTTGTGCATTACCAGCTGTATTTTAATTTCATACAGCAGTATGACAGCCAGAGAAAAATTTTTTGTCTGCATACTATTATCAACAATCAGTACTTTTTCTTATGCGAACGGCTTACTTTGCTGGATTGTAGTTTCCCCAGTGCTTGCCTTGAATACCTTGAGCGATTTAAAAAGTAAAAAATGGTTAGGTCTAGCATGGATATCGGCTTTTATTTTTAACATAACAGTTTATTTTTATAACTACCAAAAACCAACACATCACCCCGGATTTTCCTATGCTGTAACCCATCCGATACAATCGATAAATTACTTTTTAAGTTTTTTGGGTTCACCATTAGCATTCGGGAAATTTAATACTGCTAAATTGGTTGGTTTAGCATTAATAATGATTTTTACTGGTATATGTATCTACTTATTTAAATTTAGAAGAGAGCGTAATTTATGGTATAAAATGATTGGCTGGCTAATGATTGCATCATATACAATAAGCAGTGCATTGATAACTACTGGTGGGAGAGTAGGTTTTGGCATATCGCAATCTCTTTCTCCGAGATATACGACTTTTTCATTGTATTTGATAATAGCATTAATTTCCTTATTAGTAATTACTATAGATGATTTTATAAAAAAAGGATTTTTAATCAATTATAACTCGTGGGTTAAAACAATTATTTTTTTATTATGTACTTATTTAATATTTTTACAAATTGTATCTTCTATAAATGCAGTTAAACAAATGAATGTTTGGAGAACTGAACGTTTGCAGGGTAAATCTTGCTTATTATTGGTCAACATAGTTCAAGAAAAAGAATGTTTAGCTACCAAAGTAAACCCAAACGTTGACCGAGTAAAATTCTTTGCCAACGGTTTAAATTATCTAAAATTTATTAATCCTGGTTTAATTAAAAGTAATAACATAAAAGAAATTGAAGGAATACCTCAACTGCTGCCCGATAATTATGGGTATGGATGGTTTGACAACCTACAAAAAGAGCGAGAAAACACTTTTAATGCGATGGGTTGGTCAAGGCTACCATATAGAGAAGAACCAGCAGATGCCGTAATTTTAACTTATGAAAATAGACAAGGTGAAGACATAATATTTGCTTTGTCAGATAGCAGGACAGAAAGACAAGATGTTGCCAACATTACTAAGAAGCAAGCTTATTCTATGTCCGGTTGGCAAAAAGTATTTTCTGCTAATTCACTTCCGAAAAGCAACCTTAAAATAAGCGCTTGGGCTTTTGATGCCGAGCGAGGAAAAGCTTATAAATTGAATGGTTTACATATCTTAAAAAATAGTTGACTTATGGCTAAATCGTGTGAAAAGTCAAAAAATGTCAAATGAAACTTAGTAATCACACCATAAATAAACAAAATGATAATAATGAAAAGTAACTTAATAATAGCTAGGTTAGTACTATTTTTGTCGATTTTACCAGGTATTATATTAGCTATTTTGATCTGGAAATATACAGTAAATTTTATTTACTGGGATCAATGGGATGTAGCATTAAGTATTCATCAATATTTTACTAATTTTTATCTTAGTTTTAAAACGTTGATATCTCAGCATAATGAAAGCAGGCTACTTTTTCCCAGATTGATTTTTATTGGGCTGGCTTATTTAACTCATTGGGATGTTAGATATGAAATGTTAGTTACTTTTTTACTAGCTTGTCTGATATCTTTCAACGTCTATCGTTTAAATAAGTTAACATTAGGTGGTGGTCGCTTACAAACATTAGCGATATTTTTCTTGGCTAATTTGCTCATATTTGCGCCGATTCAATATGAAAATTGGCTTTGGGGAATCCAAATAGTCGTGTTTGCCCCTACTGCTTGTATTACGACGGCCATAGTAATTGCCTATTCTAAAATTAATGTAAGAGCAAAGTTTTTAATAGGGATAATTTTATCAACTATTAGTACTTTTTCTTATGCCAATGGTATTTTATGTTGGGTCATTATTTTGCCTGTTATTGTTATTGTAACGTGGAAAGATTTGGCTAAAGAGAAATGGCTAATATTAGCATATTTTTCAGCATTTGCTTCTAATTTATTTTTATATTTTTACGACTATCGAAAACCAGAAGGTTCACCTAGTATATTATTAGTAATTTTTCAGCCTGAAAGATTAATTAAATTCTTTTTTGGTTTCTTAGGTTCGCCTTTAGGGTGGGGTTTGATTAAAACAGGGTGGAGCTTGTCAAGCTTGCTTAATAAGAGCTTTATTATAGGCTTAGTATTAGCAGTAATGTTTTCATGTACATTTTTTTATTTAATAATTCAGAGGAAAGATGCTGCATTAATATCTCGCATGATAGGCTGGCTAATGATTGGTGCATATCCGATAATTAGTTCCTTGATAGCTGGAGTAGGTAGGTCTGGGGATAGCCCGGAAGCTGGTCTAGCTCTCAGATATACTACTTTTTCAGTGGTTTTACCAATCGCTTTATTACATTTAGTAGCTATTACTTTTAAAGATGCTGATACGAAAGGATACTTTGTTAATAACCAAAAAAGAATAGTTCAATTTATTAGCTTGATCGCGCTGGGAATTTTTATTTATTTACATATTATTACTTCTGAATTTGCCATAAAGCGAATGAATTTGTGGAGGTTAGATATTTTGCAAGGAAGAGCTTGTGTAGCATTTATTAATATAGTGACAGAAACAAAATGTATAAAAGAAAAAGTATACCCTCATGATGTTTTTAAGATACAAGGGATAGCTAACGATCTATCTCAAATAGGATTTATAAGTATAAAACTAGTAAATAATAATAATATTCGAGAAATTGAAGGGGATGCCAACTTAACGGAAAAAGACTATAAATATGGTTCGTTTGATAGACTAGCTAAATTAAAAGAGCGCGAATTTGTGGCTGATGGTTGGGCGAGATTACCTGAAAGAAAAGCGCCTTATGATGGGGTATTATTGACTTATGAAAATTCGCAAGGAGAAGATATTATATTTGCGATGGCTGACGAAAGGTTTGGGAGACCAGATGTAGCAAAAACCATCAAAAAACGTGAATATGCGATGTCAGGTTGGCGAAAAAATTTTTCAACTGATAAGCTACCAAAAGGCTCGTTAAAGATCAAGGCATGGGCATTTGACACGGATACGGGGAAAGCCTATAGAATAGGCGGTACTCAATTCTTACAAAATCTATGAAAGCGATCGCAACTGAAATCCCAGATGTTTGGCTGATTGAACCGCAAGTTTTTGGAGATGAACGTGGCTTTTTCTTTGAAAGCTTTAATCAAAAAGCCTTTGGGGAAAAAATAGGGGTGACTGCACATTTCGTGCAAGACAATCACTCTCGGTCTAGTCTAAACGTTTTACGTGGTTTGCACTACCAAATTCAACAACCGCAAGGAAAATTAGTGCGAGTAGTTACGGGCGAAATATTTGATGTAGCAGTTGATATTAGAAAGGGTTCGCCTACTTTTGGACAATGGGTAGGCTACGTACTAAGCGTGGAAAACAAACGACAATTGTGGATTCCAGAAGGTTTTGCCCACGGATTTGTGGTACTTTCCCCAATGGCTGAGGTGCTTTATAAAACGACTGATTACTATGCTCCTCAGCACGAAAGGTGTATTATATGGAACGATCCGGATTTAGCGATCGTATGGCCACTAAAAGGCGATCCCATATTATCTAGTAAAGACCAAGCTGGAAAAACTTTTAAAACCGCAGAACTATTTTCATGAAGAAAATTTTAGTAACGGGTATTGACGGACAGTTAGGGCAACAATTACAACAAACCCTAACTTCTATTGGAGAAGTCATCGGTTTAAATCGAGAGAAATTAGATTTATCGCAAACAAATACAATTAGTCAGGTAATCAATGAAATCAAACCTGACTTAGTAGTTAACTCCGCCGCATATACCGCAGTAGATAAAGCGGAAAGCGAACCTGAATTAGCAAATGCGGTAAACGGAATCGCCCCTGGTATTCTTGCTGAAGAATGCCAAAAACTGGCTGTTCCCCTGATTCATATTTCCACTGATTATGTTTTTGATGGCAGCCAAAGCCAACCTTATCGGGAAACCGATCCGACTAATCCCATAAATACTTATGGCAAATCTAAACTAGCTGGTGAAATCGCCATCCAAAAAGCTTGCCAAAATTATATTATTCTGAGAACCGCTTGGGTTTATGGGGTTGGTGGTAAAGGTAATTTTGTCAAAACCATGTTGAGATTGGGCAAAGAAAGAGAAGAGGTGCGAGTAGTAGCAGATCAAGTGGGTAGCCCAACCTATACCGCCGATTTAGCCAATACCATTACCCAAATAATACCTTTATTAAAACCAGAAATTGCTGGAATTTACAACTATACAAATAGTGGGGTTACTAGTTGGTATGACTTTGCCGTTGCTATCTTTGAAGAAGCAAAACATCTTGGTTGGGATTTAAAAATTCAGCGCGTAATTCCGATTACTACACCTGAATATCCCACCCCAGCTATACGCCCTGCTTATTCAGTGCTATCGTGTTCCAAAATTTCCGGTTTAATGGGAAATCATCCCCCCCACTGGCGACAAGGACTAAGACAAATGTTAGGTGAACTTTATAGTAAAACCTAATGGTAAAACAACCTTACCTAAGTTTATTACTGCTGTTTTGTTTAGCTATTTCTCCAGCAATTGTACTGGCAATAGTAATTTTAAAATATAGCGTTAACGTGCCATTTTTAGATCAATGGGACATCGCTAATTACTTAATCAAGTATTACTCTCAAGGTTATCTAAGTTTTTCAGATTTAATCGCCCAACATAATGAAAGTCGGCCATTGTTCCCCAAAATATTTTTTATTGCCTTAGCATCTTTAACTGATTGGAATGTCCGATATGAAATGTTATTTACGTTTTTACTTGCTTGCCTTGTTTCTTTAAATATTTATGTTATAAGTAATTTTACGATTAAAGGAAAATTAAACAAAAAATTAGTTGTTATTTCGCTAGCCAATCTTTTAATATTTTCTCCTATTCAACATGATAATTGGCTTTGGGGAATCCAAATTATAACGTTTATTCCCATTGCTTGTATCACTACTTGTATTTTGATTGCTTATTCTTCAATAAATCTAAAATTAAAGTTATTCATTTCTATATGTTTGTCTACAATTAGCACTTTCTCTTATGCGAATGGAATGCTTTGCTGGATAGTGGTTTTGCCGGTTATTGCTTTAAAAAATCAACTTAGTTTTAGAAAAGAAAAAGGTTTATATATATTATGGTTAGGCGCTTTTCTATCTAATCTGGTACTTTACTTTTACGGATATCAAAAACCAGCCAATCATCCTAGCTTTACGGCAGCTTTATTACATCCGTTAAAAACTATTAGTTTCTTTTTTGCTTTTCTTGGTTCTCCTTTGGGTTTTAAAAACCTAATTGTGGCTACAATAATTGGTGTAATACTCTTATTCGTTTTTATTATTTGCTGTATTTATTTATTTAAAGAAAGAAAGGATAGTTTAATTTGCTATGCTGCGATCGGCTGGGTAACGATCGGTTTATATTCAATTATTAGTGCTTTCATAACTACTTTGGGAAGAGTTGGTTTTGGAGTTAAGGAGGCGCTGACTTCTAAATATACGACATTTTCCTTGTATTTAATAGTGTCAATAATTTATTTGGCAGTAATTATTTATCAAGATGCTGCTAACAAAGGATATTTAATCAAAATTAAATTTTATCGAAAAAATACGGTGATTTTTGCTGGCAATTTAATTTTAACATTCATATTTTTATACATTTTGTGTTGGGATAATGCTTTAGGGAGAATGATTAGTAGTCAAGGGGAACGTTTGCAGGGTAAAACCTGTTTGTTATTTGTTAACATAGTACCAGAAGAAACTTGTTTAATTAATAAACTTTATCCTTCTTTTCCAAAAGTGAAAGAAACAGCTAACCAACTGAATCGATTAGGATTGATTCAGCCAAATTTAGTAACTAGTAACCAAATAAAACAGATTGATAAAAGTATTAATATGGCTGGGCAAGATGATAAATATGGTTGGTTCGACAGTTTAAATAATGTAGATAAAGATATTTACTTAGCTGCTGGATGGGCAAGATTACCGGATACAGGAATACCAGCAGACTCAGTGGTACTGACTTACGAGAATGAAAAAGTTGAGGCAACAGTATTTGCGGTAGCTGATAGAAGAATCAAAATCAAAAATGTTGCTAAATTCGCTAAAAAAAAGCCATACTCTAGATCGGGGTGGCAAAAATATTTTGAAGCAAGCAGATTGCCCAAAGGATTATTAAAACTAAATGCCTGGGCATTTGACACCGACACGGGTGAAGCTTTTAAAATAGGTGGAACTCATATACTGGAAAATAAATAAAGGCTTGGTATCATGAAAGCATTAATTTTATCTGGTGGAAAAGGAACGCGCCTGCGCCCTCTTACCTATACTGGTGCAAAACAATTGGTTCCTGTCGCTAATAAGCCAATCCTTTGGTACGGAATTGAAGGAATTGTGGCGGCTGGAATTACGGATATTGGGATTATTATTAGTCCTGAGACTGGTGAAGAGGTGAAAGCGAAAACGGGAAATGGCGATCGCTTCGGCGCTAAGATTACTTATATACTACAGGATCAGCCTGCTGGTTTAGCCCACGCCGTTAAGATTGCCCAGCCATTTTTGGAAGATTCCCCCTTTATTATGTATTTGGGCGATAACCTCATTCAAAGCGACTTGAGTTTATTTTTAAATCAATTTACTACTCAACAAACAGATGCTTTAATTCTGTTAAGACAAGTATCTAATCCTACTGCTTTTGGCGTCGCTAAAGTGGATGAAAATGGACGAGTTTTGCAATTGCTGGAAAAGCCAAAAGTACCTCCCTCTAATTTAGCATTGGTGGGAGTTTACTTTTTTTCTAACACAATTCACGATGCGATCGCGTGCATTCAACCTTCCGCCCGTGGAGAATTAGAAATCACCGATGCAATTCAATGCTTAATTAACAAACAGAAAAAAGTAGAAGCTTGTCAACTAGAAGGTTGGTGGCTAGATACTGGAAAGAAAGATGATTTGCTAGAAGCCAACCGAATTATTCTCGATACTAACTGTCTAGATAAAGTTGTTTTGGGTGAAGTAGATTCTAAAAGTCAAGTGATTGGGCGAGTACAAATTGGCAAAGGTACTAAACTAATTAATTGTACCATTCGTGGCCCGGTAATAATTGGCAGCAATTGTCATTTAGAAAATTGTTTTATTGGCCCGTACAGTAGTGTTGGCGATAATGTTACTGTAATAGATGTAGAAATTGATCATAGTGTAATTTTGCAAGGTGCAAAAGTAGTTGGTATTCATCAACGAATTGTTGATAGCGTGATCGGACAACGCGCCCAATTAATTGTTGCGCCACAACGCCCGAAAGCACTGCGTTTTATGATTGGTGATGATAGTCAAATTGAATTAACGTGATTTATTTTGTTACAGTTAATTACTATTCCAGCAATTTGATTGCCGAGTTAGTTAATTCGATTGCTAAAGGTGGGTGCGATGGCGTCAAGGGTAATGGCGATCGCAAATTTAATCACATAATAAAAAGTAACGATCGCCCTACTTTAATTACCAACATTGACTACCAAATTATCATCATTAATAACTCTCCAGATGATGATGCGATTCATCATCTAAAAAGCGATAATATTCTAATTATTGAAGCTGGCAGCAATCTAGGTTTTGGTCAAGCTTGTAACTTAGGCTTAAATTGGATTTATAAACAAGATCCGCAAGCAATTGTCTGGATAATTAATCCTGATACCTGTGTACTCCCAACTGCTTTAGAAAAAGCGGCGGCATTTTTTAAAGAATATCCCAAACTTTCTATTGTTGGGACAATTATTTACACTTTATCAGGAGAAATCTGGTTTGCTGGTGGTGAATTTCTTACTGAAATTGGAGAAATTAAAACCAATGTCAGCATTAAAAATACCGAATTGCCGTATTTAAAAACTGATTGGGTTAGCGGTTGCAGCCTGTTGATTAATTTCACAAACTTTGCCAGTTGCCCTCAATTTAATCCAGATTACTTTTTATATTATGAGGATTTTGATTTTTGCCAACGTTATCAAAAAGAAGGACATTTAATTACGATCACCCATCAAATTGGTGTAGTTCACGAACCTTCTGCTATCACAGGTAAAAATATGGCAGCTAAATTTAAGCATAGTACTTATAGCTATTTATTAACGATTGAAACGTACACCAGTAAACATATTTTAATTTTTCGCTTTACTCGTTTACTTTTCAATGCAATATACTTAATCCCAATCAAACCGAAAGTTGCTTTCGGTAAACTACATGGAATATGGCTTTATTTAAGGAGAGGAATTAAAAATTGAGCAATTTGTTATTGAATTTATCTTTTTTGATGTCTAAACCTACGGGTATTAGCACTTATGCTTATAACTTGTTTCCTCATCTTAAGCAATTAAATCCAACTCTCTTAGCTGCCCAAAATATCGAGAATTTTAACTGCTATCCAGTACCGCCAAATCTTACACCGGAACAGGGAACGAAAGGACACTTCGATCGGCTAGTTTGGACGCAGTGGCAAGTTCCAAAAATTTATCGTCAATTGAAATCAAATCTGTTATTTTCACCTTTACCAGAAGCACCGATATTTTCTGGTTGTCGATATGTGGTGACAGTTCACGATTTAATCCCATTGCGTTTTCCTAGAAGATTTTCACCTTTAACAAATTACAATAAGTTTTTTTTGCCGTTGGTTTTGCAACAAGCACAACATATTATTTGCGATTCCCAATCAACTGCTAATGATGTTATTCATTTTTTCCGAATTCCCGAACGAAAAGTTAGTCCAATTTTATTAGCTTACGATCGCGATCGCTTTCAATTTTTAGACTTACCCACCAGTAATTATTTTCTCTATATAGGAAGACACGATCCTTACAAAAATCTGGAAAGAATCATTGCTGCTTTCGCTGCTTTACCTGATTCTCAAAACTACGAATTGTGGATCGCCGGATCGCCAGACGAACGCTTTACTCCTACATTGAAAGCTAAGGCAGAAGCATTGGGAATTGGCGATCGCGTAAAATTTTTGGCATATCTTCCTTATGGAGAATTGCCAAAAATCATCAATCAAGCTTTAGCAGTTGTGTTCCCCAGCCTTTGGGAAGGCTTTGGATTTCCAGTTCTAGAAGGTATGGCTTGCGGGACTCCCGTCATTACCTCCCATGTTTCTTCCATTCCAGAGGTAGCTGGGGATGCCGCTATTTTAATTAATCCTTACAACGTAGGAGAGATTGCAGAAGCGATGCAGGCAGTGGCGAATGATGGAGAATTGCGATCGCGTTTGCGCCAAGCCGGACTTGCCAGAAGTAAACTATTCAGTTGGGAGAAAACCGGACAAGCTACAGCATCTGTACTACAAAAATATCTGTGATCGTTATTGACAAACTCTACATGAATGTATTATTCTGTATTACAGCAAGGAACTGAGCAAGGTTGATTGCACCAAGGTGGTGACCCGCATTCCAGATGCGCGGGCTTCTGGGTTCGATTCCCAAAAACGCTTGCCGCCTGTCCTGCTTCCAGTTTTCACCCCAATCCGAATTGACTACTCCTCGATCTTCGTCCTCTTCTTTCTTGGTATTTTTCATATCCTGTGAAAGCGGATTTGGTAAAGAAAGCATAAAGAAACCCGGTTTCTTCAAGAAACCGGGTTTCTTTATGAAAAATTTAGCGATCGAGCAACCATTAAGCTGCTTCGTCGCTTTCAATATAGATAAACAGCAGACCCATAACTACCGCAGGTAATAACCAGGTAATCACTGGGATCAAAATCCAGGGCAAGAAAGAAGCTGCGTATGAACCTGTCATATCAAAATCTCCAAAAAGGTAAACAATCTGTTGAAAATGAATGCGCGATGCTTAGCAATTAGCTAAAACAGAGTTTAGTGGTGAACTACACCCCGGAAGATCGCATCCACAACATTGAAGTTTTCCAATAGGAAAAAGGCAACAAAAGCGCCACCCATTGCACCGAGGAAGAAACCACCAGTTACTTGACCCCAGCCTTCAGAGGTTTTCCATTGGTCTGGCGCTTGAGGATTGGAACTCGGAATTGTTTTACTATCTTGGAAAGCGGCCAAGCCATAAACGGACATACAAGCAGTGGCGATGAGAATCAAAGCCAAGCCAGAAATCAATCCACCCAAGTTGGCAGCTTCCGCATAGTCACGTAATGGGCCAAGTTTAATCCAGGGGCCAATCAGGAAATAGCCATGTGCCATGCCAATTTCCAATCCACGTTGTAGTGGAGAAATCCCTTTGCGGTAAGCTGGCAAATTACCAATAAAAGCGCGGGTAAAGCCAGAATCGCTGATGGGAGTGGAGAGATGACCAACAAATGGGTCACCGTTATAAGCTTTTACAACTTCTGCATCTCTGGGATCGGCCATACTTATAATTCCTTCTTGTCTCAAAATTCTTCAGAAGAACTTAAGCTCATATTCTGGGTTATCTAGTTGCAGAATGTGTCGTTAGCTTTAAAAAAGTTCATCATTGGGGATCGGGGATGGGAAATTGGCAATGGAGAATTGGCATTTTGATTAGCCACTACCCATTACCTATACCTACTACCCAATAATTAAAATCGTTGACCCGTAGTAATTTGAAAGCTACTTTCCCCTTGATCGTTTAACCCAAAGTCTGCCCGAATCAGTCCAATGGGGGATTTCACTCGCAACCCTAATCCATAGCCAAAACCACTACCAGGTTTATCTCTAATTACGGCTGGTTCTCCCAATACCGTATCAGCAGATCCCAAATCGGAACCGAAATCAGCGAAGACAACTCCGCCCACTCGCCACACTAGAGGGAAACGATACTCTATAGAAGCTAATACATAGCTGCGACCGCTGCTAACCTCGCCTCCGCCATATCCCCGAATGGAATTCAAACCGCCGATATTAAACGCCTCAGCGGGAGGAAAATCGCCGATTACCGTTCCAGCTTGCAAGTTAAAAGCTACCATTTCCGTTAATTCGGGATATTCCGTCGGTCTACCTTTGTCGATCAAGCTAACTGGGACATATTGAATATAGTTAGCCCGCAATCGATTGAACAAAGCATTCCCCAATCCAATGGGAACAGATTGTTCGGTGGTGAGGCTGAGGATGTAACCGCTGGTAGGATAAGAACGACGATCGCGCATATCTCTACTTACACCCAGAGACACCGTTACTATATCGTCAATCCCTTCCCCACTGAGAGATAAAGGATTACCAAACACATCGACTGGGGAAATCCGCCATTTATCATCTCGAATGCTAGTGCGGGTGTAATTTAAACCCAGTGAACCATTCCAATCATTAAACGATCGCAACAACGCCACCGAACCGCCAAACCTGCCTTCCCGTGGGTCATCATCATTCGGCAAATCCACATCTTCATTAAAAGTAGGAGAAAAACCGCGACGGCGAAAAGCTCTTACACTATAACCAAAGCGATTTGGTTCGCTAGCCCGATAAGGATCGGTGTATTGAATGTCAAACTGGGCATCGATCTGGCTAACCTGCAATTTACCCGTAAATTGCTGATTATTGCCGCCGATATTGGCATCTCGATAACTTACCGAACCATAAATCCCGATATCCGAGTTATAGCCACCACCGTAAGTCAGAGAAGGGAAACGACTTTCTTTAATGTCATAAATAATGTCAACATTAGAGTCATCTGACTGTACGGAAACATCAACGCGATCGACAATTTCCAATCGCCTCAATCGCCGCAAGTCCGATTCCAACTCGTTTTCTCGAAATACATCACCAGGTTTAAGTCGCAGTAAACCCCGTAGGAATTCTTGACGGGTGCGCCCATTGACAGTTTCACCTTCGCGATCGACAAAGCGAATTTGGATATCGCGAACTAATGCGCCATCTTCAATTGATTGAGTTCGATCGCTTTCGTTAACTTCCTCATCACTGGTAATTAATAAATCATTAGCATCCGTAGAACTGTCGCTAGGAACTGCCGCCGCTTCCATCCCTACTGGTTCAGCAACATTGCTGGCGATCGCCATCTGAGATTCCCAAATTCCAATTGTCGCTAAAGTTAAAATTGCTACACTTGGTAAGCGCATAAAAAATTCTGTATTGATCAGGCATTGTACGATCGGGTTTTACAGCTTATTAGGGAGAATAACAAGATGAGACCTCTTGCAAAAGTCGATATCTCATCAATATCATCTGTGTTTATCTGTGTTCATCTGTGGATATCTGTGGTAAAAAAACAAGATTTGACACTTTTGCAAGAAGTCTATGAAATTGCGATCGCATTATTCTTATCTGCGTACCCTACGGGAAGGCTATAGCCTACATCTGCGTTTATCTGCGTTTATCTGCATTCATCTGCGGTAAAAAATTAACCCCTAATTCCTACAGATAATTTACTTAAGCTGCTTCTCAATTTCATCACACGCTACAGACACGCCATTTTCTGCTTGCACGATTCGCCCGATTTCTGCGGCTTTTGCAGTATATTTTCGATTTTCCAGCAACTCTTTCAATTCTCTGGTCACTCGTTGCCCCGTATAATTTTCCCGTCGAATATGGCGCGAGATGCCCAAACGTTCAACTCGTGCTGCGTTATCCGGTTGATCGTGACTGTAGGGCATCACTAAAGTAGGTTTTCCGGCGCGTAATGCCTGTGCAGTAGTCCCAATTCCCCCTTGATGCACGATCGCACAAGTTTGGGGAAAAATCGCAGAGTAAGGCACGTAATCCACCGCAATGATATTCTCAGGTAAATCTAGTGGCGCTGGATTTTTCCCCATCAGTAACACAGCCCGACGATTTAACTGTTGAGTAACTTGAATACTTTCGTGATAAAAATTACCAGGGTCTAGCACCGCCGCAGAACCTAACGTAAAAATAATTGGTGGTTCCCCTGCCTCTAAAAACTGCTGAAGTTCTGGTTTAATCTTAGTTTCTCCTGTTTTTCCATCGTAGAAAGTAAATCCCGCGATCGCGCTATTAGCTGGCCAGTCAGGTTGCGGTTTCCCTAAAATGGATGAGAAAAGCGCCAGCACCAGATAGGGTGAATACTTCCCTTCAAATACAGGATGTGCGATCGCGGGTAAGCCTAATTCTTGTCTCAGCTGATACATGGGTTCAATCCAACTGCGACTCATCGATCGAGCGAGATTCATCACACCCCGATTAACGATTAAGCCAAGAAAACTAAATTTAGACAACGCCGCTAAAAGTGGTACTGGTAATTCTGGCGGATCGTAAGCCGAACAAAACGAAGCTGGTGCTAAGGCAAAAAATGCCCATTTCATACCTAATTTTTCCGCTACCACCCGCGCCGCAGGTACTCCATCTCCCGCCACCATGAAATCTGCGGTTTGGGCAATATTGAGTAAATCGTCATACATCTGGCGTAAGTTACCGAATATCCAATCTCGCACGATAAACTCGGTTCCTTTTTTGCGATCCATCATTCGCGCCATCAGTTCTGGATCTTCTATGGCGGGATTATTCGGGCGAATGGCATGAAATTCAAAGCCGATCGATTCAATTTTAGTGCGGTATTCTTGATGGGTAGCGAATACAACATCATGATTGCGATCGCGTAACTCTAGCCCGATCGCGATCGTCGGATGCAAATCGCCCAAAGAGCCGATCGTCGTTAAAACAATTCTACTCATTATCCCTAGAGAAATATCGGAAAATTTAACGAGGTGGACTGATTAAGTCGTAATCAATACTTGCTATTAAAGATGGTTGTAAACCATATTTGATCTGAGCATAGTTTTTCACTAATTTGCTTTGATTCGAGCCGAGCGTACCATAAAAACCGATCGCTTCTAATATATAACCCTTGTAGTAGTTACCCATAGCTGAATGACGTACACCGAAATGGATATTGGTCATATCTCGATCGCTCGCTCGAATCCACTCAGCTAATCCTCCATCTGGATTAGCAACGGGAACATTAGAAGCATCTAATGCAGGCATTAAATAAACACCTACTGTATAATCTTGTGAACCAGCGCTAGAACCGGACATCAACCTTTGAGACTTCGTATTTCCTGGTGATGGATTTTTGTAAACTATATAAAAACTACCTTGTGTTGCTGTGGTATATCCACCTCCCATTAATAAGTAATCGTTAACACCATCAAATTCTATTCCCGCAAATCCATTCAAGACATTACTTCTCAAAATTGGTTGATTGGATCGGGTGGACTGAACTGCATGATTATTGTAAACATCTGTCCAATCACTAATAGAGGAATCAAAACTCCCAGAGTGTTCGTGTGCCTTGAACCAAAATATCATATTATCTGTGAGGCTAGGAAAAATAGCTCTCATATTACTAGCAGAAGATTGCCAAGCAGAATTGCCAAATGCCAAATAGAATAATGATAAATCATCGTAAGTTTGCACTGAAATGTTAATATTCAAAGATGAGAAATCTGCCCAAACCAAAGTTTCTTTAGTATTTATGCCAGATTCGATCCAATAATTAATTAGATGACCGCTAGAATTAACTATCCTTAAATCGCGGCAATCAGACTGCATCAGTCCATCTGCTATCAAATTAGCGGTATTTATTCTTAACAAAACAGGTTTGCTATACCATTGGGCAGCGACAAAATTAGACAGTTGAATGGGAATGCGATAATAAGGGCGAACTAACTCAGGCTGCTCTTCTGTTACCATCGATATACTTCGAGATGATACGTCAAATTGTAGGGCAGAATTTGCGATCGATAAATCATCCAAATCAACCTGTTTATTTGTTTGATGAAAAGTCGTGCCATCAAGACTAATGCCGATCGTACCGCTACTATTACAATCATTGATAAAAGCAATGCCAGTAGTTAATCCGGTTGTTGGATCGACCACATTATAGAAATTTCCAGAAGGTACGCCATCACCAGACTTAATTTTAAAATTGCTTGGGAGATTTCTTCCTATTGGCAAACCAGTAATATAAATCTTGTATGGGTTTTCTCGATCTTGTCGATATTGAAGAGAGGGTATATCGCGATCGCCAATCACAGCCCCCGCTACAAAAGGAGTAGCACCGAATTCGATCGCTCCCAGATGTGGTGCAGAATCTTGACAATCATCTGTATAAGGTGAAACCCTAACACCAGCCTTAATACAAGGAGAATCACTCCTCAGCATAAAGTTATAATTCCAAGGACTAATAAATCCTGCGTAACCACTCAAGTTATCAGTAACGATCTTCTGTTCAAATAAATTCTTTTTAATATCTGCTTCTGATGGAACTATATTCATAGTACGAGCAATATTATTCATCACGATCGTACCAGTATTAATGTGTTCGGGTCTGGTAGCAAATGAAATACTTCCATCAAAAGAGTTACAATAAACTTCTATTTTAGTATTGCCATAATTGGTATGCCAAGGTGCTAAAGGCCATAAAGCCAGACAATTATTAGTTGTTCTATACCCTATATTGTGATGTATTTTTACATTTGATGTTCCTTCTTGTGGCTTTTGTCCACCCGAATCAGTCCTGATTAATTGACATCCATTAAAATGGATTTTATCAAGCTCACCTTTGAATGAAAGCCCATCATGTAAACAATTGTAACATATTTCAGTTCCTTGCATATCTCCTGTTCTTAGCATATTAATACCGCTCAGATCCGTGGCATTTCTGCCTATATTAAATACGCGCAGGAATCTATATTTACTAGCCTTTGCCCTTGCACAAATACCATGATAGCCAGAATTAAATATGGTTGATTTTTCAATAATATGATTTGTTCCCATAGAATCGATAGAGTCACCACCAACGCCTAAGTATCCCGATCCAGAACTAACTGAATTATAAAAATGAATGTTATTTCCATTTAAATAAATCGCGTCTCCGCAAGTCTCATATATATTTGAATCAGCGATTTTAATATTATCCCCGGTCAGTTTTATAGCTTCAATACCTCCTTTACATTCAGGGTTATGATAACCAGAATACTTGAAGTCTACGCCTATAATATTGATATTCGAGCAATTGCTTGAGTTAATATTGCAAGCAAAAAATTCGAGATTCTCGATTTGGACGAAAGAACAATTACTAAAATCTATTCCTTTCTGTCTTACTCGTATTTCAACTAAATCATTGGCATTCAGTACTCCACCAATTGGGTAAAGATAAGCCGTCCCATTATTGCTAGTAAAAATTTCATTTTCTTCAGTAACTAATTCCAATTTACCAATTAGGAAAAATGGGTTACCCGTCGATGGGGTGTAAACATCTAAATAAGAATTTAACTTAAATTTAAACTGAATAGTATCGCCACTACTAGCAATTACATCACCAATATCAGACGCCCAAGCTAGTCCGTATGCGGCAATTATCCTACAACCTACCCAGTAATTAGTAGGGCGAATTAAACTTGGGTGACTGAAACTGCCAGTATAATAACCGTTGGCATCGCCTGACTTGGGATCGTAACTACCAGATGTCGCAATTAAATAATCCTGAAAAGCCTCTGTGTTAAAGATAGTTTTTCCAGGTGGAATTTTAGGCCAGCGAGCTTCATTAATCAATTTGCCGTTTAAGAAAAATTGATTAACTCCAAATCCTCTATTCCATTCAGGAGGGATACTTCTTTTGAAAATATTTTTACTATGAGAAATCCATCCATCAGAGATAATTTCGGCACCTGATATAATTGCTTTGCCATTTCCGTAAGATTTTATAGTAATAAAATTACCATTAGTGCCGGACTGCTTCATTACCGGAGATTCCCGAAAGATATCACCGCCCCGCAAATTCACCGTATCGCCAGCCCTGGCTAAAGATACCGCATGAGCGAATGTTTTAAATGGACTCTCAACAGTTCCTGGATTGGCGTCATTTCCATTGTTGGCAACAAAATATTTGGACATATCAATTCAGTCGGTAAAAGGTAGAATCTATCTTACGACTGATGGATTTTAAATGCAAATTAATTAAACATGATGAACTGCTTTCACCTAAGCCAATAAATTTGGGATAGCTGAAAGCAGTCCTGTAAACGAAGCTTTCCAGAAGGGCGCAATTTTACTGGCAGTTAAGTTTTGTTAATTTTTATCGCCTCATCCGACTGCCAGCCACTGTAGTAAGGAAAGGTTTAAGCTAAAAAATGATTTTCAACTCGACCTACCTCTATAAAAATTCAGCCTTTAGCCTTTCCCTTCCACTTCCGCCACCATCAGCAGAGTTTTCAACACGGAATCGGGATTCAAGCTGATCGAATCGATTCCCTGTTCGACTAAGAAACGAGCAAATTCGGGATAGTCAGAAGGCGCTTGACCGCAGATACCGATTTTGCGATCGTTTTCCTTTGCAGATGCGATCGCTAATTTCACCATCCGCTTCACCGCCGGATTCCGTTCGTCGAAAATATGTGCCACTAACGCCGAATCCCGGTCTAATCCCAAGGTAAGCTGAGTTAAATCGTTAGATCCGATCGAAAAACCATCAAACACTTGGCTAAACTCATCAGCCATAATCACATTACTGGGTAACTCGCACATCACGTAAACTTTTAACCCATTCACACCTCGTTCTAAACCGTGTTTCGCCATTTCAGCTAACACCTTTTGACCCTCTTCCGGCGTCCGACAGAAAGGAATCATCGGAATTACGTTTGTTAAACCCATGTCATCCCGAACTCGCTTCAAAGCATGACATTCTAAAGCAAACGCATCTCGGTATTTCTCATCATAATAACGAGAAGCACCCCGCCAACCTAACATCGGATTTTCTTCTTTCGGTTCAAACTGTTGACCGCCCAAAAGATTGGCGTACTCATTAGTTTTAAAATCGCTCATCCGCACTACTACTGGTTTAGGATAAAAGGCAGCAGCAATTCTAGCGATTCCTTGGGTTAACTTATCAACAAAATATTGCGGTTTATCTTCATAAAGGGCAGTCATTTGGTTGATTTTAGCTTGTACTGATTCATCTTGTAATTGGTCGAAGTGAATCAAAGCTAAAGGATGTACCTTAATGTGATTGGCAATCAAAAATTCCAATCTCGCTAAACCAACTCCATCACAAGGTAATGCAGAAAGACTAAAAGCTTCCTCCGGATTACCCACATTCATCATGATTTTTGTCCGAGTACGAGGCAAATTTTCCAGTGCTACTTCTTTTACTTCAAAAGGTAACAAACCAGCGTAAACTCGCCCATCTTCTCCTTCCGCACAAGAAACCGTTACCAGTTGTCCGGTTTTCAAAATATCGGTAGCATCGCCACAACCAACGATTGCCGGAATACCCATTTCTCTGGCAATAATTGCGGCGTGACAAGTGCGTCCGCCTTTATTAGTAATAATGGCGCTGGCTTTTTTCATGATTGGTTCCCAATCGGGGTCAGTTCGATCGGTAACTAGAACTTCTCCCGGTTGGAACAACTCAATTTTTTGAGCATCCAAAATTACTCTGACTTTGCCTTGACCGATCGCTTCACCAACGCTGCGTCCGGTAACTAACACTTCGCTACGTTTTTCAAGATGATAGCTGCGCAGCATATTTTGGGATTTTTGAGATTGCACTGTTTCCGGACGTGCTTGCACGATAAACAGTTCGTTAGTAATCCCATCTTTCGCCCATTCAATATCCATTGGGGTATAAATTCCCCGGACTTGGCTGTAGTGTTCTTCAATTATGCAAGCCCAGCGTGCGAGGTGCAGAATTTCTTCATCGTTCAGGGCAAATTGGTTTTGTTCGCTAATGGGAACTCGTTCGTTTTTAATAACTTTGCAACCGCCTACATCGCAAACTAGTTTATATTCTTTACTGCCCAATCTTTTATCGAGAATTGGTTTGTAGCCATCTTTCAATGTGGGTTTGAAAACTAAATATTCATCTGGGTTAACCGCACCTTGAACGACATTTTCCCCTAAACCGTAGGCGGCGGTAATTAAAGCAGCATTTTTAAATCCGGTTTCGGTATCAATGGAAAACATCACCCCAGCAGAAGCTAAGTCGGAACGCACCATTTTCTGCACGCCGACGGAAAGGGCGACACTAAAATGATCGAATCCTTTTAGATGGCGATAAGAAATTGCCCTGTCAGTGAATAGGGAAGCAAAGCATCGGTGACAAGCTTCGAGAACGCCATTGACTCCTTGAATGTGCAGGTAAGTTTCTTGTTGTCCGGCGAAACTCGCATCGGGTAAGTCTTCGGCGGTGGCGGAGGAACGCACGGCTACTTCGGTGTCTGCGCCATAGCGATCGCACATCCTTTGGTAAGCTGTGGTAATCGCCGCCCTTAATTCGGTCGGAAAAGGCGTATGCAGCAGCAACGACCTTGCTTTTTTCCCCCTTTCCCGCAAATTATTAACATCTTCTACATCTAAATCGGCAAATAATTCCCGCAGCTTTTCTTCTAAACCTGCTGCTTGTACAAAATAACGATAAGCAGAAGCTGTAGTTGCAAACCCATTCGGAACGTTGACTCCCTTGCTAGTTAGTTGCTGGATCATTTCTCCCAAGGAAGCATTTTTTCCACCAACTATAGGGATATCGTCGATTCCAACTTCATCAAACCAGAGAACTAAAGACTGTTCTTTAGAAAACTGAGGAAATCTTTCGTGAGTTGCGATAACCATACCTATTCCCCGCTCTATAGCCTCAGTCTAGCGAGGCTAGACCTGGAATGGGTAAATTTGACTAATTCGTAATTAAATTTACAATTTCTTTGGGATCGCTATGGGGATCGCATTTTTTGGTATAATGGTATACAAAAAAATGCTTGTGGAAATACGATCGCCATTCCAAAACTTACCCTAAGCATCACACAGCCAACACTTCCCGTGCTGCCACTTCCATCAGTTTCTCGTTGTGCGATCGCACTTCTTTCAGTTTCCCTTCTAGTTCATCACAAAGAGACATCAAGCGAACGTACAGCTGCAACAATTGGCAGATGCAGAGGAGCGCTCTTTGTCTCAAATGGCTGTTTTAATTCTCAAACGAGCGATTAAGCAGGCTGAGGTGGAAGGTAAGATTCAATTGACTGAGGGTAAGCAGGGTGAGTGATGCGATCGCTGCTTATTTCAAGAATGAAGCAAGATTGGGTTGAAGGAGAATGCGATCGGTGTCAGTAGCCTGAACTGGAAAAACTGATAGCCCTGTTCCCTCTGGATACACAGAAGCTTACGATCGATAAAAATATTCAGGCCACTGTCAAGATTCTCTTAACGATCGAGTAACGAAGTTCATTCTGAGTTAGGCTGAATCTTAGAGTATAAATCTATGGAGTAGTTTGTTCAGGTAACTAGAGGAGACAGCGTGACAGTCAGCGTGAACACCAGACAATTGCCATCTTATGACAAACCACCTGTTAGTGAGGTCGTTTGTAGTGTTCTGTTTGACTCTATCGAAGCTTTACTTAGTCCCCATATTGGGTTGTTATGGCAGAGGTTTCAACCTGACTACCCGTTTTGCAATGATGTTGCTCCCTTAGCATCAAAGGTGGAAGTTTTCAATAATCAGGTTACTGAAGCTCAGCTAGAACTGAGTGATATTCCTCCTTTGCCAAGGGTATGGTTTATTAATTCTGATGGGACAAGGATTGTTCAAATTCAACGCGAGCGGCTAATTCATAATTGGAGAAAGATTGGTTTAAATAATGAGTATCCCAGATATGGTAGTCTTATTAAAGCATTTCAAGAGCATTTTAACCGCTTTAATTCCTTCATAGAAGAAGGTGATTTGGGTAAAATTAAAATACTTCAATATGAACTTACTTATGTAAATCAAATTCCGCAAGGAGAAGCATGGGAAACGCTTGAAGATATAGGTAAAATTTTCCCTGACTTTAAATGGCAAGCAAATCTAAATCGATTTCTGCCAATACCTCAAAGTATTGATTGGGATACAAGTTTTGACTTACCAGAAGAATTTGGCAGATTACATATATCCATGAGGGATGCAGTTTTAAACAACCATCCAACTCTTTTATTTGAATTAACTGTCCGTGGAATTGGCAATTATACTTCCCTGGATTTGATGCAAAGTTGGTTTGACGAAGCACATCAATGGATTGTGCAGGCGTTTGCTGATTTAACTGATGAAAGAATCCAGAAAAATGTTTGGAAGCGGAGAGGGTGAAGTTATGACTATTATTATATCTCCATTGGAAAAACAAGAACAAGAAGATCGAGTAACTCTCTTAGGAACTCCACTGACCGATCCAAAAAAAAAGTATCCTGCTACTTCTGTCCGAATAGTTCAATTCATTCGTTCACTACCACAGATATCGGTTGATGCTGGAAATGCTGAAAGTAGTAAATATTATTTGCGTTATCTTCAAAATCAGCTAGATATGGGGTCTATAATTTATGCTGATCAAGTTAAGGATATTGATGAGGAGAAAGTCAGAAATTCAAGCTATGAAATAGCTGTGTACAATTTGGCTCAACCTGTTGTGCATCAAGCTAATTTTATCAAAACCGATCCAAAAGAACGACGCGGTAGATTTATATCACCTCCGATCGGCGATTTCTCAAATAATCTACCCCGTATTCATAAAAAGGTTGAGGCTACCAATCATCAGCGACAACGATGCCAGGGGCTTCGATTATATCTTGATTCGCTAAAAAATGAGGTAAGAGAAGCAAGAGATGCAACCTTTTCAGAAAGAGTTCTTAATTTATCTTGGTCTGTTTGGGAAGCACTCAAAAGTCGCTTTGAAGCTCAAGGGCTATGCTTAGAAGTGCCAGATGCTTGTCCAGGTTCAAGAGATAATTTCATGTACACATGGTCAAAATCTGAACACTACTTAGAGTGCGAAATCTTTGCGACTGGTGAAGTAGAGTTTTTCTATCGTAATAGAAACACTGGAGAGGTTTGGGGAGAAGATACTACACTTGAACAGGGTTTTTCGGCTGATATCTTGGACAAAGCTTCGCTCTTTATTGAGTAAGTTATTTAAAAGAAATGGGGCTGGAGCTAATTTAACTCCAGTCCCAGATGTTTGTTGCGTCCTTCGACTTGCTCGACTACCTAAAGATTTTGCAGAAAAGGGTAATATTTCAGCAATTCAATTGGAAGATGAATTTAATCTATCAACACTGGATAAAGAATCAGTTCCACCTCACCTAAGCGTTTGGGTTGACTCTCTTACAACGCCTGAACAGGCTTACAAATTCCTTCCAGTCAACTCGCCTCGCAGATTAGCTCTCCGTCTTAAAGTTAATGAAATCCGAAAAATTCAAGGAAATTCTGGACAATGCGTTTATCCTAACTTATTAAATGTTATCTGGGTTTATATTCTTCAACCACAACAAGTTAATGGTAAAAGTGTTAGAGATCGTAGACCCGGTGCTGAGGGTCACTCTGGTATTACAGGGCTTGATGAGGAATCTGTCCCTAATGAATTAACTAAAAGCCAAAAGAAGCTTCTTCGTAAGGATTTACGCGCTCAGTTAGCAGAAATTGCATCTAAAGATTGTTTTCAAATTACAGAGTAATAGATACCGCTCTTCCATCACTTTGATGAGAGAATAAAAGAATAAAGTGTCGCAAAGCGTTGGCTGGCTTATGTTTGGGGCAAGAGAAGCTGCATCGACCATAAAATTCGTTGACGTGGGATAGTTGCTCCTCTGTTTAAATCAGAGATAACGCAACAATTTTAGAGGTTCACGAAAAATCCTCTAGAATCCAGGTTAAGTAACTGCTTCAGCCGACGCGGTTTCAACGACCATCCCAATCAGGGGTGGGTTGAAAAGTCAAAAAGTAACCTAAAAACGACACTAATTTGCGAACGTACAAGTACGACTACATCTAAAACTTCAACGGAGAGGGTGGGATTTGAACCCACGGTGACATCTCTGCCACACTCGATTTCAAGTCGAGCGCATTCGACCACTCTGCCACCTCTCCAAGTGCATTTTTTATTCTACCTGTAGTTATCCCAACTGGCTATAGGCATTTTGAACGATCGACTGAGGAGCCCGATAGATAATTTGCTCTGATACAACCTGATATTCTTTTCCTACCCAAACTAGGGATACCTGAGACACCATACCATTTTCGAGCCATATCAAGGAAAAATTGCGCCGCTTTTCGCTGATATGATGAACGATTCGAGGTACGCTGGCGGTATTTAGATAGATTGTCCCATCACGATCGCTAACTAAAGCAGTCCGCAACAGGTCTTTTCTATGGCGCAAGTGGTGGTGCATATGGCCAAATGTTACCAGGGGAATGATTTTACCCATATCTTTAGTTTGTGCGATCGCATTTGCCAAATCCGGATCGCCAAAATCTCCCCCCAACGGTTCCCAATCTTTACCACAAGGGTCTTCCGGGCGTTCTCCCAAACCTAATGGCCCATTATGGGCAAGAAAAATAATCGTGTCATAAGTTGCGTTGCTTACCTCTTCGACAATTCGATGGGTAGAATCGTGAAAATTGCTGATTCCATAACGCTTTTGATAAAAATCGGCATTTTTCCAAACATCTCCACCCCAACTAAAGGGACGACTCCCCACCACCGTTAAATTAAACTCCGGGAAGTCGAGTTTGCCATAACCGACATGAGTTTCGCCTAAAGCATCTAGCTGATCCTGTACCCAGTCTTCTTTCTGGCGGTTGTACGGACAGCGCTTCCGTCCCCACTCGGAAGCGGTATACCAAGCATCGTGATTGCCCAATATTACTGCTTTCGGAATATCCAGTGATGCGATCGCTCTTACCACCCCCACCGACTCATTGCCAAAATCCCCCACAAACAAGGCTAAATCAACACCCAAAGCCTGTAGCGCTTCTCCATCCTCCACTTCCCATTGGTCGTGAACATCTCCGATCGCTGCTATTTTGATTACTTGATTTTGTTTACCCGGCATTTTCATGCTGATTTTTCCCCTTATCTATTTTTTAGGATAGGCAAGCACCAGCTATTTTGGCAGCCAACTCAAGAAGGATGGATCGGGATTTAAGGATGAAGTCTAAAGGATGAAGGATGAAGTCAGAATTCAGAATTCAGAAGTTAGAGTTCACCAATTGTCCCCTTCCCTTTCCCTTTCCCCCTGCCCCCTGCTCCCCATCTATTTACGTAATTATTACGATCCCATGAACATTAATTTTTAGTAAAATCAACTATAATTAACGCAAGTCAATGCTATAGCTGTCTACTTTAGATAGATTTTTACTGTGTTTATTACTACAGTTCATCTCAAAGAATCCACTCAAGTACCTTCTACTCCCGGCGATTTGTTTGAGGCGATTCAAGCCTTAAAGAAAAAGCTTAATGCAGTTGTTCTCGCGCACTATTACCAAGATCCGGATATTCAAGATGTAGCAGATTATATCGGTGACTCCCTAGAGCTATCTAGGAGAGCGGCTAGTACGACTGCGGATGCGATCGTCTTTGCAGGCGTTCACTTTATGGCAGAAACCGCCAAAATTCTTAACCCGGATAAACTGGTACTTTTACCAGATTTAAACGCCGGATGTTCTCTGGCAGACAGTTGTCCTCCCGATGAATTTGCCGCCTTTAAAGCCGCTCATCCAGATCGCTTGGTAATTTCCTACATCAACTGCTCTGCTGCGATCAAAGCAATGAGCGATATTATCTGCACCAGTTCCAACGCTGTCAAGATCGTCAATCAAATACCTAAAGACCAACCGATTATTTTTGGCCCAGATAGAAATCTCGGTCGCTACGTCATGGAGCAAACCGGACGAGAAATGCTACTGTGGCAAGGAGCTTGTATAGTACATGAAAACTTCTCAGAAAAAAAGATCGTCCAACTAAAAATTGCTCACCCAGAAGCAGAAGTAATCGCACATCCAGAATGCGAACCACCAGTATTACGCCACGCTAATTACATCGGTTCAACTAGTGCTTTATTAAAATATTCTCAAACTAGTTCTAGCCAGGAATTTATCGTGGCAACTGAACCGGGAATTATTCACCAAATGGAGAAGCAACAGCCTCACAAGCACTTCATTCCAGCGCCACCAACCAATAATTGTGCCTGCAATGAATGTCCTTTCATGCGGTTAAATACCCTGGAAAAGCTTTACTTAGCAATGGAAAATCGTACCCCAGAAATCACTTTGCCAGAAGCAACCAGAATAGCCGCTTTGCGTCCAATTCAACGTATGTTGGAAATGAGCATTTAAAATTATATAATGTCCGCTCGCATAATTATCGTTTGTAGTAAGGAATTCAGTCCTTAGCTTGGTGACTTCTGGCAGGACTCGCATTCCTCACTACAAACAAATTTTACGCTCGGTAATTGAGCGGACATAATATGATTTACTTCTTGGCAAAAAATCCGCCAACCTAGATCGATCTGTAGTAAATTAAAACTTTACTACAAATCGATCTAGAGTTAATATAAAAGCATTTATTGGTGTAGCGATCGAACTTCTATTAAATTCTAGCTCCTGACGGGCGAGAATTATGAATTCTTATTAAATAAGAAGAGAAATTGTGAAAAAAACCTTGATTGTTTTTACTCGCTATCCAGAACCGGGAAAAACAAAAACGCGACTAATTCCCGTCCTTGGTGCTGAAGGTGCGGCAAATCTTCATCGTCAAATGGCTGAATATGCGATCGCGCAAGCCAAACAACTTACATCTTCTCATCAGGTATCTGTAGAAGTACATTTTACAGGTGGTAATTTAAATTTAATGCGATCGTGGTTGGGAAATGATATTATCTACCAACCCCAAATCGAAGGTGATATCGGGTTAAAAATGTCCGCTGCATTTAAAGCAGCATTTAATCAAAATATTAATTACGTGTCGATTATCGGTTCTGATTGTCCAAAGCTGAATTATCAGTTAATTTCACAAGCTTTTGATTCACTTTTGCAACATGATTTAGTAATTGGCCCTGCCACCGATGGCGGTTATTATTTAATTGGATTAAGTCGCTTTATTCCCGAACTTTTTAAAGGAATTAATTGGAGTACTGCTGAAGTTTTTCAACAAACCATAGAAATTGCGGCTCGCCTTAACTTATCAGTTGCTTATCTCCCGAAACTTTCTGATATAGATCGTCCGGAAGACCTAGCAATTTTAGATTTTAGATTTTCGATTGAACAACCACGATCGCAAATGACCAATGAACCATAACAAAAATAAAATTTCTATAATTATCCCAGTTCTAAATGAAGCTAAAAATATTAAACAAGTACTGAGTAATTTACCAGATTCATCAAATTTAGAAATAATTGTGGTAGATGGTGGAAGTCAGGATGAAACCGTTGCCATAGTTCGATCGTTAGGCATCAAAATTTTGTTCTCTTCTGGGGGACGCGCTATGCAAATGAATACTGGCGCTGCAATGGCGACTGGCGATATTTTCCTATTTTTACACGCCGATACTATTTTACCGACTGGTTTCCCAGCAATGGTTACCAACGCATTAGCTGAAACGGGAATAATTGCGGGTGCTTTTAAATTAGCCATTGATGCAGAGATATGGGGAATCGGGTTAATAGAAAAAATGGTAAATTGGCGATCGCGTTTTTGTTCCTTACCCTATGGTGACCAAGCAATATTTTTAAAAGCAGACGTATTTAAACAAATTGGTGGTTTTCCCCAACTGCCAATAATGGAAGATTTTGTTTTAATTCGCCATTTAAAAAAATTAGGTAAAATTACCATTTTACCCGTTCCAGCCATCACATCTGGACGACGTTGGCAAAAATTAGGCATAGTAAAAACTACTTCGATCAACCAATTAATGATTATCGGTTATTATCTAGGAATTTCTACCGAAAAGCTCGCTCACTGGTATAGAAATCAGAAATAATCATATTTACAGCGGTTCCCGCAGTAGTGAGGTACACCAAATATAGTGGTAGCGACTGTAAGAAATAAGTTTGGTAAATTCTGACTGTACCTCATAACAGAGAAAACCGCTGTAACGCTCTTGTGTCACTCTGATGAGAAAAAAATTGGCTTCAAATCTTGAAATCAAGATATTGCATACATTTCAAGCTTTATTTTCTAAAGAATTCTGTCTTTTCTGCAAGAAAAGACAGAATCCTTCGATAGCAAGAGTTTCAGAATATTCTCTGATGAGAGTGACACAAGAGAGGTAATTGCTGAAAGTCTAACTCCTAGTCACTTCTTCCCTAGCCCCTAGCCCCTTGCTATAAGAACCTAATCTTATACTACCAATTAGTATTGTAGGGCAGTCACCAACCACCCTACAAATTACAATTCCTACAAAACACTTGACATCGGTACGCCCAACCAACCAGCAAAGTTTTCTTTTTGCATTGCAGAAGGGTTGTCTACCACTACAACTTTATAAGAATTGGGACGAGGTTCTGCCAAAATAACTGGCAAAGTTCGCAATTCATCTTGATGAAAAACACTTACTTCGATCGTATCTCCAGCTTTGTAATCTTTTAGGCGATCGCTTAATTGCTCTCCAGTGACTCGCAGCCCATTAATTGCTAGTAATTCATCATTTGCATCTATACCAGACACTTGTGCGGGAGAACCAATTTCAACAAAGTTGATGATTTCTTTCCCATTTTGTAATTTGGCTGTAAAACCGATGAAAGGTGGTTGTTCTTCATCCGCTTCACATTTCAATTGCAAACCAAATGGTTCTAGATAATCATCAAAAGGTAAATCATCTTTTCCGTCAATATAGCGTTTGAAAAAGTCACTTAAATCAATGCCAGCTACCGCTTCAATTACCTGCTTTAATTGTTCGGGAGTAAAGCCGATTTCGGAGCGACCAAACTTTTCCCACATTTGCCGCATTACATCATCGAAACTTCGTTGATTTTGATGATTTTTCCGAATTAACAAATCTAACAATAGAGATACTAATTCTCCTTTCAAATAATAAGAAATTTGGTTATTATCGCTGTTGCTATCTCGACGATACAATTTAATCCAAGCATCGAAACTCGACTCGCTCAAAGGCTGAACTTTACGCCCAGGTATGTTTTGAAAGCGGTTAATTTCTTTACTTAAATTGTTCAAAAATATTTTGCCATCGTAAATGCCAGCCCGTAAGGGAATCAGCAAATCGTAATAGCTAGTCGTCCCTTCGCTAAACCAAAGAGAAGTGGTATAGTTTTCGCCATCGTAATCAAATTTCTCCAATTCTATCGGGCGAAGGCGCTTCACGTTCCACAAGTGGAAAAATTCGTGGGCTACCAACTGCATAAAGCGATCGTATTTATCCTTTGCCCGAAAACCAAACCGAGAATAATTTAAAGTGCAGGCATCCTTATGTTCCAAGCCACCAGCACCGCTAGCCGCTTGATGTAACAGAAACACATATCTTTCATAAGGTAGTTCGCCAAACAAGTCAGCTTCTATCTCGATAATTTTCTGAAGATCGGGAATTATCCGAGTAGCTTGAGCATTTCCCTCTCCCCAAATTGCTAATTCGTGGGGTTTACCCAATACTTCAAACTCATATAATTGGTGGTTTCCTACTTCAAAAGGGCTATCCACCAACGTATCAAAATCTCTAGCCTCATATGTATTTTCTTTTCCTTTTACTTGCGGTAAAGGCGTAGTAATTTGCCATTCTGGAAAAGGCAGCACAATTTTGATTTGGATCGGTTGCCGCTCAAATCCGGGTATGTAAAAACACAAAGCAGCCGGATTAAAATAACCGTGTGTGGCGTCTAAATGATTAGTTCTCACAGTTAGTTCATTGGCAAATACCCGATAGCTAACTGTGATTTCCGACACGCCTTGTGTGTCTACTTGCCAATAGTTTTTGGCTAATTTGCGCCAAGGCAAAGCAGATTTTTCGTGATGGGCAGCGAAATCTTGCAAATGCTTGGCATATTCCCTGACTAAGTAAGACCCAGGAGTCCAAACCGGAAATTTTAAATCTAAAACTTGGTTTGTCCACCCTACCACCTGTAAAGTTACCTCAAATAAGTGAGAGGTAGGTTGCGGCATGGCAACTCGGTAGAGAATGGTTGGTGTAATACTTTTTATAGTGCTGGGTTGAAAAATTGTTGCTTCTGTCATTTTTCGGATCGGTTGTTAAAGTTCTTTGTTCATTTCTGATTGATTATTTGCGATCGATCATCTGTCTTTTGTCCAAATTTAGCAGTTAGTGGTTAAGAGTTAATTGTGATTTTTTCACCACTAACTCTTAACCACTAACTACTGACTAATGAATTTTAGACTTTTCCTGCTAGGTGTGTTAATTGCTTGAGATTTAGCAGATGGATAGTCTGACGCGCCGGATCGATTTTCAGCCAGCCTTTACTATCCAGCTTTTCCATAATTTTAGTCGTTTCTTCCAGACCGATATCTGTCACGTCAGCCAAATCTTTAAACGGAATATTATAAATTTCCGTTCCTTTGTCAGTTGCTTGACCGTAGTTATCTCCCATTGAAACTAAGGTATTAGCCAACTTAACTGCTGGTGGCTGATGGCGCAGCTGAAAGCGATGATTCATTTGGCGCAGTCGCCGCACCATCACTTGCAGCATTCGGTGATGTAGCTGGGGGTCTTTAAACAAAGTTTGAATAAATCGTTGAGCGTGGACGCTCAGCAATTTTACGGGAGAAAGAGCAATTACATCAGTTGAGCGAGGAGATTCGTCAAGAATTGCCATTTCTCCAAAAAAATCACCTTGTCCTAAAATTGCTAACGTCACGCCGTCGTCGCCTGTAATGCGTCTGACTTTGACCCATCCAGAGACTAGGAAGTATACGGCGTTACCCCACGCATCTTCCATTAAAACTGCTCTGCCTGACGGATACTCGTGTTCGTCAGCAACCGATAGCAGCCATTCTAAGGTTTCTGGGTTGACAGTATTAAATAAGGGGAAAAGTTCACTAAAATCTTCAGTTTGCATGAAAGATCTTAAAAATAGTAGACTAACATGGGCAGCAGTGATGTCATGCCCCTTGCTGCGAGCAAGGATTTGCGATCGCGCTAACAACAGTTAGCTGGTATCTGCTCCAAAACATACTCGCCTTCCCAAATGCTAGCGGATTGACAGTCTCCAGAATTGAATTCGGGAGATTGCAAGATTTGAGCGATCCGACTAATGTTGAAAAGTCCAGAGTTTTAGTGCAAGCATTTTCAGCTTGGCAACTGCGATCATTTTATCACGTTGCTACTGAAAGCCCTTGTTAACTGTTAATTTCAACTTTTTTAGCACCCAAAGCACTTCCGACTAAATTTTGCCCTTGTTCCCCATACCCCTGTTCTAAACTCTTAACTACTGGGGATTTTCTGGGGATTTTTCCTCTGCTTGCAGCAACTTCAACGCTTCTAGCTGTTCGTGCAGGCTCTGAAGTAATTGGTCTAAAGCCGGTAACGCATCTAACTGGCCCATTGTCAAGCTCGGATCGATGCGAGTGCGCTTTTGGATTTCATTAATCTTCGTCTGGAGTTGTTGCGCGATCGTCAAAGCATCCCGACTGAGATTTTCCAGTTGTTGCTGTTGATGAAACTTCAAAGCCGCACCCCTCAATACTTGAAGGGTTGCTTCTTCGCCATTTTTCCCAGGCATCACTCGCAAGCGCAATAGCAAACGGTTTTGTTGGTAAACTCTTTCAATTTCTACTTGTTTCGGTTGTTCCACAGGGATTAAAGATAGGTGGGTCAACCGTTTTAATTCGTTGATCACGCCCTGAAAAACCGCCGGATCCAGCCCATCGAGTACTGACTGTAAAACACCGTTTTGGCTCCACAGAATTCGACCTTTATCTGGATGACGCTCGAAAAAAAGCCTTCCGATTCCCCCCGCCAGAACTCTGGCGAGCAACTCGTTGAGCAATTCCTTCGGTGGTAGAGTTGCCAGCACTTCTACCGGACTGGAGATATACTTTGCCGTTACTTCTAAACTGGGCAAACTAAGTGCAGATGGTGGTGTCGGTAATTTTTGCTCTACTATCTTCGGCTTGCTAGGAGCATGAGCTTGGAGATTTTTTTTCTCTGGTGCTGGTGATGTTTCCGCAGGAATATATGTTTTGGTTTGCCATGTAGTATTTGGTGAAGAACTTTTCGGCAAATCCGCTTGGTTTAAAACTTCTGGACTATCTACAATTAATGTCGCTTTAGCCTCTTCATTGAATTTTTCTTCAGGTCTCAAATTTTGCTGTTGGATTTTTGCTTGTTTTAACTGCCCCGTGTAATTCAGGTAAGCAGACAAAACTTCTTTATGTTTTGCCGCTGAGATTGGCTGCGGCACCAACGAGCAATTCATATAGGCGAGAATCCGGCGCACGTAGTCTAAAGCAGCGGTATCATCCGGATTCACCATCCCTAAATTTAGGCGAGTTCCTTCTAGAGAAAGGGGCAAAACTTGATGATACAAGCAGGCTTCAAAGGGCAGGATGCTGTCTATTAAACGATAAGTTATGTCAGAATTTGCCTGAGCCATCCCTTCTTGAGCTTGATAAGAGGAAAATGCCTGCTGAGCATTTGCTTGCTGGAACTTAGTCAGGTTACTGGTTGTGGGTACCATCGGTGTTTATTAAATCTGTTTACTATATGACTTACTTCGTTTCTGGATAAAAAGTTTTTACTTTTGATTTTCCAGGCTTAATTTCAGGGAGACTAGGGATAATTTGCTTACCAGTCTAGTCGGTTGAACCTATCAGATAAAAATTACCTAGCCTTGAAAACTCAAAAAAGTAGTTCTGTTTCCCAGAAGAAGTTGGCTTAGCTTTTCACAGCTGTAGATTGGCTCTCCACATAGACCGAGCCAACCTGTAACGGATAGAAAAATGAATTCATTCACCTTAAGTACCCAGAAGGTTTAACCCAACCAAGGATTTGTGGTTAGAACACCCAACCTTTCTCTATGTTTATAGGTCTTTCTCTACCAAATTGCCATTCTTTAGTCAAGCAGTTTTCTCTCTATAGAAGTATTTTTCTTGATTTTATGACTATAGACGAATATGCAATCAGGTACCAGCTAGCAATGCACCTTAACAGTTCAGAATAATATTGTAACTTTCATTATGTTGGTTTGGCTCGGTTTCCAATGTTATTACTGATACGCGAATTACCATAGTTGCAAAGTATGAAATTTTACAACCTTTCTTGAGGAATTGTTAAATTTTTTGTTTTCTCAAATCTCACTCGATCTCGTTCGAGCGACTTCTATGGAGAATTATGCCAGACCTATAATTTAAGAAACGCTTCGCTTTTGTTGCGCTGCTAAATAAAGCTTGCTCCATTCACCCATGATCTGATTGGTTTTCAGGTTTAAATCTTGTGCGATCGTTTCCAGATTTTTTCCTGATGCTAGTTTGTCTAAGAGTTGCCGTTGCTCTTCGGTCAAGCTTTGCCAATATTCCTGCCACTGAGTAGGAGTCAAGCCTAAACGATGATCCTGCAAGTTTGTTTCCAGCCAGTTACCTACTAATTCTGGTTGAATTTTGAAGGCAAACACCCGAATGGCATGATAACTAATTTTTTCTCGCAACCTGTAAATTTCCTTAATCGGCTTATCGAGGGTACGGGCGATTTCTTCTTGGGTTCTACCTTGTAGATAAAGATTCAACCAATCTTTGGCTACCGGGCCAATATTTTCCTCTAAATAAGTAGCAAATTCTTTTTTAACGGCGGTTCTAGCCACCATTTTTTCTTCCCAAGCTTGATTTTCTTGATATTTGGCGATCGCTTGGGCATCGAACAAGCTAACGGGATTTTCTGCATCGTCTGGTACGATTTCTTCGGAAACTAACCGTACTAAGTCACCTGTAGGGACTTGCGTGATACCGCCCCGTCCAGTCCGCCGTAAATAATTCACAAAACGGTATAGTAGCAGTGGTTGGTTGCGAATCGGTCGCAAACAATATTCTTCCGTGCTAGCCAGTACCAGAGTGTTTCGCAACCGAGAGTCAGAGGTACAATTACTTATCCACGCAATCTGCTGCTGCAAATAGCGATCGCTGTGTAATAATTCCTGGATTACTTCTTGCAAAACGTCCACTACCGCGCGTTGCCGATCGCGGCTTAAAGCAACCCAAGTCCTAATTTTATTCCGCAACATCACCAAAGAGCCTAGCCGCGTCATTAAATTGCGATAAGCTTTTTCTGGCCCTACGTCCAGATAGCGATGCCGTAAAATGCGGTATCGATAGTCCATTGCTTGCTGGGCAATTGCTAATTGGTTTGGGGCTAGTTCCTCAAACCGTTCTACATCTTTTCCCAATAACCAGCTAATAATACTCTCGTGAGTCGCACTGTCGTGGTTCGGACAATCTGCCAAAAGCCGCGATCGCCATTCATCAGCCAGTTTTTCAGCTATTAGCATGGAGTCTAGCTCCTCAGATTCCCTATACACAGAGTTTGCCTTACAATCCTTTTCGATGTATTCACCCGCATGGGTAATGTTTGCTTTGAGGAATCAATCGACTTTAGATTTTAGATCGAACAATTGACCTGACGTTCATCCTTAACACTAAAATCGGTTGGCTCAACACCATTTTTATTTATGGTCAAGGCATTTGTTACAAATGACAAATTTATATTGACAAATTTTGCTTCTTAGCAGCACAGAGGGAACATGGTCGTTTGGTTTAAATCATTTCTTGTCTATACTGGCGATTTGTTTTTAGATAAGAGGTGTTTCAGATCACAACCGTTGAGAGAGCAGGCTCACTCATCCAAATATTAATTTTTGTTAAGTTTAAATTAAGGAACTATAGACTAAGTACTAGCCAAAGGAAACCCATAGCTAACTTATCTTCATAACTGTCCCCTTGATGATTGATAGTCCTTCCTGTCATTCAATTTAAAATCTAAAGCCTAAAACTTACAATTGATTGATTGGATATGCACTGAGAGCGAATAGAGATGCGTTTGCAAAAACTCCAGCAAGAGCAAGAACTGATATTGAACCAAGTGGATAATGCGATCGCGCTGTTCGATCGATCGCGCAAGCTAATCTTATTCAATCATAAACTTTCTCAAATTTGGGGGCTTTCTCCAGAATGGTTACAAAGCAAACCAACAGAGCAAGCAGTTTTTGCAGAAATATTTAATCGAGGTTACTGGTCAGAAATACAAAATAAACAGTTAATTTCTACATTCGAGTCAACAGAAGCAGAAAATAGTGTCTACTCCCTCGAACAAAATAACGGTACTTACTTGGAAATATCCGCAACAGTCACCTCCGATGGAGGACGCCTATTTACTTTTCGAGATATTACTAGCTATCGCCAAGCTCTCAAAGAAGCAGCCAAAATAGAAGAATCTTTAAATGGAGAAGTTAGAAGACTAGCATTTTTATTGAGTTTAACAGAAAGGCTACAACCTGCTACAGAACTGCGAGAAATTGGGCGGTTTGCTCTCAGCTACTTAATAAAAGTAATGGGTGCAGCTTTCGGGGACGTAAAAGTAATTACAGGAGAAGGAATCGATCGCCAAGCTAGTGTTTTTACCAATCAAATTTCCGGCCAATTTATTGCCACTTATGGAGAAGTGGCAGTTGCCGAAATGCAAGCACTCCTAAATCAAGGAATTCCTTACGGGCAAGGATTACTTTGGCAAGTAGTAGAAACAGGTAAACCAATTTTTGTCGAAGATTATCACAATCACCCAAAAGCATTACCCGGATTTCGCCACCCAGCAATCGGTCAATTAGGTATTTTTCCAATTCCTGCTGCCGATAACACTATCATTGGCGTTCTCACCTTAGAATCTCGGAGTTTGCAGAAACTACAAGAAGCACCACAACAGGATATGCTGTTAGCTGCTTGCCGTACTTTAGGAGTAGCAATTGAAAGAGCGCAAGCACAAGAACGCCTCCGTCAAATTAACGAAGATTTAGAGAAAGCCTCTCAATTAAAATCAGAATTTCTTGCCTCTATGTCTCACGAACTGCGAACGCCTCTCAATAGTATTTTGGGTTTTTCTGATTTGTTGTTAAGACAAAGTGCTGGTGCGTTAAGCGAACGCCAAATCAGTTACGTTCAAACGATCGAAAAAAGCGGCCAACATCTATTACAATTAATTAACGACATTCTAGATTTATCTAAAATTGAAGCTGGTAAAGCAGACCTCAACCTACAACCAGTATCGCTTAATAATCTTTGTACGGAATGCTTGAAAATGATTCAACCTCGTACAGATAAAAAGCGATTAGCTCTTGCATTAGAAATTGACTATCGCGTTAATCAAGCCAATTTGGATGAGCGCAGAGTCTCTCAAATGTTAATTAATTTGCTATCAAATGCTGTTAAATTTACACCTGAAGGCGGACAAATTAAACTTAGTAGTAGATTAGCTTATGGCAAAGATTTAGCTAAGGAATATCGACCAGACCGCAGTCCGATTAATGCCAGTACGCCTTATCTTTGTTTGGAAGTAAAAGATTCAGGCATCGGGATTTCTAAAGATAAATGGCACTTGCTATTCCGTCCTTTTCAACAAGTAGATGCTTCTTTAGCAAGGCGACATGAAGGCACTGGGCTAGGTTTAGCGTTAACGAAAAGGTTGGCCGAATTACACGGTGGTACAGTTTCTTTAGAGTCAATAGAAAATCAAGGTTCGACATTTCGGATTTGGCTACCTTTGACAGAAATGAGAAATTCGTCATTAGTAAATAGTCATTTGTCATTGGTTTTTAGTCAACCCAAAATTATCAATGAAAAATTAGTGACGAGCGAGGAAAAATCAAATTGCAAACGGGTGTTAGTTGTAGAAGATCAGCCTTATAATCAAGCGTTGATTTCCGAAGTATTGGAACTAGAAGATTATGTAGTTGAATTAGTTTATGATGGTGGCACTATGATGGAGACGATCGATTCTCCTTTAGTAACCCCTCAATCTTTACCAGATTTGATTTTAATGGATATTCAATTGCCAGAAGTGGATGGCTTGCAGATTATTCGGCACTTAAAAGCTCATCCTCTTTGGCAAAAAGTGCCTGTGGTGGCAGTAACTGCGATCGCAATGGCAGGCGATCGCGATCGTTGTTTGGCTGCTGGTGCAAACGGTTATCTTAGCAAGCCTTTAAATATTGATGAATTAGTGAAAACAGTCAGTTATTTTGTCAATAGTAATTAGCTGCGCTAGCTAATTTTTAACAGTTAACAGTTACCAATTATCAGCAATCAGAGCGAGAAGAAAAGTTTAAATTTCCTACCATACACCTTGATAACTGATAACTGTTTACTGATAACTGGTTTTTACAAGCGCACTAAAATAGGCTCGCTGATTTTGCCATTAGCAGAATTGATTTCCGATTCAGTGGCATAAACTTCGCATGAATTATTCGGACTTTCCACTAACCTTACTTTGTAAAGTTTAGCTCCTAATCCCCGAATTGGTTCTTGCAAAAGATCGCGGATGTGAACTGCAATATTTTCAGCAGTGGGTACTACCTCTGCAAAGTAAGGAATATCTTTATTCAAGAAAGTGTGATCGAAAGGTTCGACTACATAATCTTCAACCACCTTTTGCAAATCTGGTAAATCAACAATCATGCCAGTATGTGGGTCTATTTCCCCTTTTACCGTCACTTCTAAATGGTAATTATGACCGTGACCGTTAGGACGAGCGCATTTGCCATAAATCTCGCAATTTTTCTCATAGCTGAGATCGGGACGAGCCAAACGATGAGCGGCGCTAAAATGAGTGGCAATACTGAGATAAGCTTCCATTCCGTTTCCTAAATAATCAGCACAGAGTTCGGGATGTTCAAACAGTTGAATTCGTACCAAGGGTAAGTGAGGAACCAATCGCTGCCAAATTACCCGTGCTATGTTTTCGGTAGTTGGCAGAGTTTGGGTAAATTCTGGCCAAACATTATTGAGATAGGAAAAATCCAGTTGACTGGTTACTTCCCGCTTGATTACGTGCTTAACATCAGATAAGTTCAGCACCATGCCGTACTCATCCAATTCACCCGCTATGTAAACATGGAGAACGTAATTATGTCCGTGTCCGGGGATGCGAGTACACGCACCAAACCGTTGTATGTTTTCGGTTTCGCTTAATTCAGGCAACCAGTACCTGTGGCTAGCCGAAAACTGGGCGCGACGATTGATAATGCACTTCATGAATCCACTTAGGGAGGAGCGATGGTTATAAGTAAACTTTTGTAAACTATTTTAAGTCGAAACGATGAAGTAAGGAGTCAGAATTCAGGAGTCAGGAATCAGAGAATTAACTCATCTATCTCTCCATCCCCCCATCTCCGTCTTTCCTTAAGCAATACTTTTCATCGAGGCTTGAGCTTCTCGTCTCAGTCCAGCGGCTATTCTAAACATTTCCTGTCCGGTGTGGAGGTAGTTGTCATCATAGTTCAAAGTAAACAACTCCAATTCATCAATTCCGTCGCCCACTCGATCGAGACAATAATAAAGGCTAGCCGCTACACCTGCCATTGGGGAAGGGTTAGGTATGGAACGGAAATAAAATTGAGCTTGGTCTAGAAGGTCGCGACAATCTTTCAGGTAATCCTGAAAATCTTCCATCAGTTCATCGTCAAACGGATCGGCAGCCAGTTCGCTGATTTGCTCTTTCAAAGGATTGAGTATGCGACAAAGCAAGCGATTGACAGGTTGATAAACTCGAACTATCCATTGCTGAATCTGCTCATCTGTATCTTTGGCGGTATCTCGTTGTTTTTGATATTGTTTTTCGGCTGCTTTTGCTCGTTGTTGCCAGTTATCTGAGTAAGCAAATGAGTCGCCTTGCAACTGTCGATCGTAAGATTGTCGTTGTTGCGGATCGCCCAAGATTTCATAGGCGGCGTTTAGCTGAACGATTTTTTCGAGATCGACACTTTTGTGCTGGCTATCGGGATGATAAATTTTAGCTAATCGCCGATAGGATTGCTTGATTTCTGCTTGTGTTGCCTGCCGATTAACTTGCAGGGTGTCGTAGTGGTTCTGCTCTGCCATAAAAAAAGTAATTTAGTAACCGACCAAATTAATTTCCATCAAGGACAATAGATGTTAGGGAGACTTAGGATGCAGGCCAGAATCAACTACGAAACCCGATCGCTGGTGAAATTCTAAGTTAACTCAAAATAGATAGTTTGGGTTCGGGGTCTTGGAATAAAGGCGTACTCAGATACCGTTCGCCAAAGCTGGGTTGGATCATCACGATCAAGCGTCCTTCATTTTCCTGTCGTTGAGCTACTTTGATGGCAGCGCACAAAGCAGCACCAGAAGAAATTCCGGATAGTATTCCTTCTTCACGAGCTAAACGGCGTCCGTAGGCGATCGCTTCTTCATCGCTCACGGAGATCACTTCATCAATTAAGTCTACTTTGAGCACTTCCGGGATGAATCCCGCTCCGATCCCTTGGATTTTATGAGGGCCAGGTTTACCACCGGATAATACCGGACTGTTCATTGGTTCGACTGCGATCGCTTTAAACTCTGGTTTGCGTTGTTTAATTACTTCTGCTACACCAGTAATCGTGCCGCCAGTACCTACCCCAGCAATCAAAATGTCTACTTGTCCATCTGTATCTTGCCAAATTTCTTCAGCCGTGGTTTCTCGGTGAATTTTCGGATTAGCTGGATTGCGGAACTGTTGCAACATATACGCATTAGCAGTACTATCTACGATTTCCTGCGCCCGCCGAATCGCGCCGCTCATTCCCTCAATTCCCGGCGTCAGTTCCAATTGAGCTCCATAAGCTCTTAACATCGCCCGTCGTTCGCTGCTCATCGTTTCGGGCATCGTCAAAATTAATCGATAACCCCTTGCAGCAGCAGCCATCGCCAGAGCAATTCCCGTATTTCCAGAAGTCGGTTCTACTAAAACCGTTCTACCCGGTATAATCTTACCTTCTTCTTCTGCCAGATCGATCATACTGACACCGATGCGATCTTTGACCGAAGCTGCTGGATTCATTCCTTCTAGCTTCACCACAATGCGAGCTACACAACCTTCTGCTTGTGGGATGCGATTCAACTGTACCAGAGGAGTCCGACCGATTAATTCGGTAATATCATGAGCGATCCGCATAGTTCTATCCTTTGTGATTGATCGTTAGTCATTAGTTATTGGTCATTGGTCATTAGTCGAATGTCACTGAGTTTAGTCTGGGAAGAAGGCTCGATCCTCTTTTCTTAGTTCCCAGACTCCAGCCTCGCTTAACAAGCGTGCCATTCGGTCATTTGTTAGTCATTGGTCATCTGTTATTTGTCATTTATTAGTAGTTAAATCTTTTTCAATTAGCCAATAACTAATGATTAATGACTAATGACTAATGACTAATAACCAATTAAATGTAATACATGATGTCTAATTGTCTCCTAGCATCTCTCTTTTCACAGAGGTCTTGGAGTGTATATTTTTGCAACACGGAGTTAGCCGCCTGAATTCCTTCTTGCCAGATTTCTCGCACTACGGCACTTTCTACTGTTTTTGGCGTAGTATCTGTATCAGTTGATTGAGTATCTAATCCTTCCAGGCAACACACTACATCCAAAAGGGTAATTTTCCAAGGCTCTCTAGCCAGGACATAACCTCCTTTTGCGCCCCTTTGAGAGCGTACTAAACCGCAGCGCCTCAAAGTAGCTAGTAATTGTTCTAAATATCGATCGGGAATATTTTGTTGAGCCGCTATCTGCCGAATTTGCAGAGGTTCGCCACTCTGGTAGTGAGTTGCCAGTTCTACAAGAGCTAGCAATGCGTATTCACTTTTACAGGAAAGTTCCACGGGTTATATCAATATTGGATGCAAGTATTTTCGATGACAGGTTTGGTAGGTGACCAATAAAACCCATAAAGGCATGGGAAAATATATGGAATCGAAGATGCCAGCGGGCTTAACGGGCTTGCTCTCATACTTTTAATTTGTTTTAGTATCTTTATCTAGTATACCCCGGTTATACACTGTAGTTTGTCGAGTTTAGTTAGTCCCAAAACAGAACTGAACAAGTGAATTGGTACGGCCACTTCGCTTAAGCATTTTCGCTTTTACTATTTACAGTAGGGGGCAGGGGGAAATATTCGTGACACGAAAGCTATTTCCAAGTTCCCAGACTAAACTTAGTGGCATTCCCCCCAGCTATATCGTGAACCCATCCAAAAAAAAGCCCCTCAGCGGGGCGATAATTTTTATTCAGAGTTCGTTCTGTGTCGATTAGAAGGTGAAAGTAGTTCTGAGAGTACCGATGAAAATATCATCGTTATTGCTGTTTTGGTTGGGAGACATTAACCAGATTACTCCAGGTGTCACTGAGATGTTATCGGTCAGTTGCAACTTGTAGAACCCTTCGATATGCCAGGGGATATCATCGGAAAAATCTCGGCTTCCTGCTGGCAAATCAGTGTCGGTTAAGTGAGGTTCTGCCCCTGCAAACAGACCCAAAACGTTACCTTCTCGGCCTAAGTTGGGAACGGCAATACCAAGTCCGTAGCTCCAAATGGTAGCATCTCCACGGCCTAATACAGTAGCGTCAGTGCGAGTAGCCCAACCACTAATAGAGAAATTACGGCTGACGCGGAATGCTGCCGAGGCACCGTAGGAGTTGGTTACTGTGGGTCTTAAATCTCCATCGGGGAGTAAAGAAGATGGCAAGTTGGCCAAACTCGTACCGACAACACCGCCACCACCAACATAAGTACCGTCGCTAAACTGGGCACCTGCACCAGCATCAAAGATGTCGCTGCCTGCGTTGTGGTAACCGTGAACGTAGGTTAAAGCTACGCCAAAGCGGTTGCTGATATTAAAATTCAGCTGACCTAAGGCGGCATAGTTACCATCAAACAAACCGTTTTCAGCTAGCGGACTGTTAGCACCAGTAGGGCTGTTACCGCGACGATCGATACCGGAACCGCCTGCTAAGTAACCTACTGTCAAGGAACTTGGCTTGAAGAAGCTACCGCCCCGTCCGAAGCCAAAGCTAATTGCTGCACCAGCACCACCTCCAATCCGGTAGATGGGGCTTTGCTGGGCGAACGCTGAAATGGCACCGTTACCGCCGTCTCCATCGTAGAAGTATGGGTGGGAAACATCAGCATAGTCACCGTGCAAACCACCTGTTGCGGCAATATAAACGCGCGAGTTACCAAATAAGGGGAACTCGTAAGCTAACCAGTCTAGAACGACATTGTTATTCCCCGTGCTACCAAGGAAATATTGCAGAGTTCCTTCTCTGGTCGTACCCGCAATCGGATCTCCAGGGAAGTTATTAAAGGCAAGGGCGTTACCAGCTGCTAAACGGGTATGCAGGATGTCTTTACCGGTAAAGCTGGTTTGCAGTTCTAAACGAACCCTATCTTGGAAGACGGTGTTGTTGTCATCGTCAATGTTGAGGTTATCGCCACCAAATACGTCAGCCAGCGCAAATATGGCTTCTCCACGCAGTTTGGTGGTTGTAGAGAATTGCTGGGCTTCCAGTCGAGCGGTGCGTGCTTCTAGGGCATCTACGCGACCTCTCAAGGTAGCTAGTTCGCTAGCAAATTCTTCTTGCAGGCGTTGCAGAGTAGCTAAATCTTCTCTGGTAACTCCACTACCGCCGCCTGTTTGTCCACCACTAGCAGCAATTAATTCTTGAATCCGATCTAAACAGGCATTTAAGCCAGCAGCAAATTCATAACGGGTTAATGCTCGGTTGCCTCGATAGGTACGATCGGGATAACCTTCAATACAACCGTAGCGCTCTACCAAGGATTGCAGTGCTTGGAATGCCCAGTCAGTCGGTTGTACGTCCCGCAGTTGAGATACTGAGGTAACTTGGCCTTTACCGGTAGAGCCTTCGCTACCATATCTCATTAGTTGATCGATCGTCGGCTGATTGTTAGATGGAATTGCCTGAGCGATCGCATTTTCAGAATTTTTCCGAGATAAACCTGTAGGGCTTTCTGCTTTGTCAGCAAATGTTTTTAGCCCTGAAGTAGCAGTTTCCGCTAAAGGCTTGTCCCAATTTAAGGTTTCTGTCTTTTCCGAACTGACTGACAGAGCTTCTAGATTAGGAGTTACTACTGCTTGGGGTTGAGTTACTTCGGCATTTGCTTGGTTTTCAGTGGCAATTGCTCCAGAACTCAATACTAGGCTAGCTCCCAGTATTGCGGGACTAAATAGTAATGATTTCCACAACATCTTAGACATTTTTCCTCTTCTCACACCACGCTTAGAAAATTTGTGGATTTATTTTGACATACTTCCGTTTCCCAACTACATGGTAATAGCAAGTAGCGATCGAACGGACGTTCTGCGTAATTTTGATTTTACGTCGGCAGATACGAGCGATCGTCTGTATAGACTTGCTTGTACCGTGTTTACGCTTGCCATGTCTTGGCTCCCGACAAGTTGCACCTTCACAATCCTACTATGCCATCCTAAAGCCCACGCTTTTATTCTCCCTTCAAAGCTTTTTGCTGGGATATGGGGCTTTTGGTTGGAAAGTACCGATCGTTTATGGTAGCGCCCCACGCTTAGAGAATTACCGTTAAAAATCATATTCAATTTTCTCAGCCTTTCCAACCCATTTAGTTTTTGCATAAAGCAAAACTCTCCATCCATAGGTTTACCTCCTATTGAATCGAGAGCGATCTAAAAATAAGTTGAAACACTCGTTAGCCATGTCGATCGATATAGCAACGGCGACTGAGAATTGAAGTTAACTATACATTAACAAATTTACTCGGCTTTCACCTAATTAAAATAATTCCTATTGTCGAAATAAAATGTTTTTTCTTTATTTCGACCTTTTTTCAAATAATCTTGACAAAATTTTCTTTTTATAAAACTATCCGCTCTCATTAATAGTGACCGAATATAAATTTTGTCACTATTAATGAGAGCGGTCTAGCGGGTCTTCAGATTGAAACTTGACTGCCGGGAGGAACTCTAACCCTGCCCAGCAGGTAACAGTTATTTTCGGTTCCCTTAGGAACTGAAGAGTAACTGTTAGAGAACAGCCCCGGCACGCAGCCAGTTTAATTCAACCTGATGACCCATACGTTTACTACTATCTTGCATGGGCATCACCTCCTTGTTGCCTGAGCGGACTTTTTCTCAAACAAGGAGAGTAGTTAACTCTCGCTGGTTTTTACTCTTCCCAAGATATCACACCAATTAAAAAGTTGGCAGCTTTTATGGAAAAAACCCCTGCCTATCAATAAGCAGGGGTTTTTAAGAACTTCTGACAAGTCTGTTATAGTCAGGACAACCTAACTATTATTTAGAGATTAGAGAGCGTTACCGCGAGGTAATACTTCTTCAGGGAATACAAAGTGTTCGTGGGGTTGATCCGCCGGAGACATCCAAGCGCGGATGCCCTCGTTCAGAAGAATGTTCTTAGTATAGAAGGTTTCAAATTCCGGATCTTCAGCCGCCCGCAACTCTTGGGATACAAAGTCG
>DATNQN010000118.1 GCA_036703985.1 Leptolyngbyaceae cyanobacterium | reverse complement strand
CTATTGAGCGCAATTTTCAGCAGAAGTTATTGCTAGTAATCAACTAATTATGTAAAAGTAAATTAAAAATTATTTATTTTCACTTTTCATTCAATTTCTGGAAGTAAAGAAGGAGCGGATTTACCTTCACGAGCATTTGTCACAGCAGTGGTAATAAACTCCAAGATATTGCGTTGTTGAGATTTAAGTGTAGTAACCACAGTCAACATTCGTGCCATAAAAGTACTTCCTGCTTTGGTTTGCGAACCAAAACTGGTACGTCGCCAGATTACGGCTGGACGAATCGCTCTTTCGGCAGCATTGTTGGTTGGTTCCACACCAGGAGTAGTTACAAATAACCACATAGCACTCTCAACCTTGAGTAGTTGACGACAAGTGCGAACCGTTTTTGCCAAAGGGGTTTTCTCTTGGGATGCAATCTCGTAGTCGGCGGTTTGTTGTAACAGCGAGCCGATCTGGGAACGTATATCTTTGGCTAATTCCACAAATTCACCACGAGTCAGAGTTCCATCTCTAACTCTGTGCCATAACGAGAATAATTTCTCTTGTCGTTGAACTAAGTGGGTTCCTAATTCTTGGCATACCCCTGGACGTTCTGAGATTTTAATAAATTCCCTTGAAAGATGTGCCCAACATAATTGCCGACGTTCTATATCTACCCAGTTGTATGCACCCTATTATGCTGGGGCGATGCACCCCCTGAACGGTTACGATGGTTCTTTCAGATATTGTCATCTGCTTACCGCACCAGCAACAGTAGTTTCCATAGAGAAAAAGTAGCTGACGTATCTTGCTGCGTTTGGAGGAGGGTGACATATTAGCCATAGTTACACTGGCCGAACTTAAGTATTTTTAAGGTGTTCGTTTACGTATCAGACCAGTGCCAAAAAATTACGCAGAAATTTTCGATGCCATCGTGCCAAGCAGCTTGATATCGGTAAATATGCGCCTCAATTCCTCGGTAGGATGTAATGTCATCACCGAGAACTTGAGGCGCATTTATTCCCTATCTTTCCTTTACGCTTCTGCGCCTACTATCTGTAATCAGTAGATTCAGCCAGAGTACGCCATTGTGCCGTTTCTTGCTCGACGTAAGCGTTTTTCTGGGCAATGACTTGCAGGGTGTCTGTACCAAGCGGCAACCGTAGAGGTGGAGTATCAGCATTAGCGAGTTGAAGCATCGCTTGGGCGAGCTTGGTGGGGTCTCCCGGTTGTTGATAGCTCCGTTGGGATGGGACTTGACGGGTTTTACCGACCGTCTCGGCGTAATCCGGAATTTCCATTGCGGTGCGCTGGAGCGAGCTACCATCAAGAAAATTAGTCCGGAAGTATCCCGGTTCAACCACAGTCGCATGGATGCCCAGAGGCGCTAACTCACTATGCAGAGCTTCAGTAATGCCTTCAACTGCGAATTTGGTTGAGCAATAGATGCCCCATCCAGCATAGGATTGATAGCCTCCGAGCGACGACAGGTTAATAATGTGTCCTCTTCGGCGCTGACGCATACTGGGTAATACCGCACGAGTTACATTCAACAGCCCGAAAACATTGGTGCGATAGACCCGCTCAACCTCCTGTGCACTGGTTTCTTCAATGCCACCCAGTATACCGAATCCCGCATTGTTGACTAACACATCGATCTGCCCAAACCGTTCCAGTCCTGCTGCAACTGCCGCTTGCACCTGAGCTTCGTCGGTAACATCCAGGCTCAGCGTCAACGCATTGGGATTCGACTCAAATTGATGCAGATCGGTCTGGTTGCGGGCGGTGGCAATTAATCGATCTCCTGCTACCAAAACAGCTTTTGCGATTTCGGCTCCAATTCCACGAGAAGCACCTGTAATGAACCATGTTTTTTGAGACATCGATCGCTCTCCTTGATTGCCTTATCCTTTCATTGCCTTTCTGGTATGAGTTCATCATAGGCTTTAGAACAAAGGTTCTAAATACATAAACCTCTCAGTTTATTGCCTAATCCTCTCAAACGCGAGGATGCTGTGCAAAAGAATCCTCTATAATAGGTGCAGCAAAGCGATCGCAGGGATGTCTCACGACACGCTGCTAAGCATTTACTCCGATCTGTATGGCAGATGAATCCCAAAAGCGCGAGGCTACGATGAATGCTTGTCAAGAACTGGTGGAATTAGTAACCCGACACACGGATGGCAGAGGGAATGGTATCCATTCAACGGCGATCGCTCAGTTGGAATTTATAAGGGAATCAACTGCGCCTACAGCAGTCTGCGCTGTGTACGAACCGACGTTTTGCATTGTTCTTCAAGGTAAAAAAGAAACCTTACTGGGCAAAGAAACCTATCACTATGGTGCAGCTCAATATCTGGTTGCCACAGTCGATCTGCCGCTGAGTGGAAATATTGTCGAAGCGACACCGAATAAACCGTATCTATGCTTTAAGCTCAGCCTGGACGCGGCTGGGCTTTGGGAGATTATCGATCGAATCGGGTGCAGTTCGGATAAAAAAGAAAGTTCAGTGAGAGGCTTGTTCGTAACCAATGCAAATAAGCCGTTGATTGATTGTGCCACCCGACTCACACAGCTTCTGGATACGCCCCAGGATATTCCATTCCTAGCACCAACGATCGTTGGCGAAATCTATTACCGTCTTTTGATGGGAGATCAGAACGAAGCGGTGTGGCAGATTGCGACCTCCGGCAGCCATATGCAGCGCGTTGCAGAAGTGATTAAACAGATCAAAGCTGACTTTACAAAAACATTGCGCGTTGATGATTTGGCAAAGCAAGCGAGGATGTCTTCTGCATCATTTTATCGGCACTTTAAGGCAGTCACCTCAATGAGTCCTCTGCAATATCAAAAGCAGTTGAGGTTATTGGAAGCGCGTCGTCTGATGCTGGCTGAAAATGCGGATGCAACCTATGCGGCATATCAGGTTGGTTATGAGAGTCCTTCTCAGTTCAGTCGCGAATATTCCCGTATGTTTGGTGCGCCACCGATCAAGGATATTGAGCGTTTGCGAATTGCCTGAGTATTGACCATTTTTTGAATTCAAAATGCTTGCATCCTTCTACTGAGTTTTATCAGCAACACGCTTTTTATTCAATTCCCAAGTTGATTTAGCATTTGGATTGTCAGATTTCTCAAGATTAAACTCCTATTCAGAAGAGTTCACATAATCAGTTGTTTCTCGATCGGAGAGTACAGCATCTATACCTATATAGTACGCCTGATTAGAAAGACAACTAGCCAGAAGTTCAGGTTACTTCCTGCACTTAGGGCTAGCTTAAGGCCAATCTTTTTGATAGCTAAAACCTCAACTATGGTTTAGCGTCTTTTTCGGGTAGATCCGCTTACAGTAGTTTTACAGAGAAACCACAAGCAAAAATAATCTAAAGCTTGTTGGTTACTTATAAATTTGAACAACCTATTAATTTGAGGCTATCTATTTATGTCTTGTACAGTTGGCAGATCGTACATAATAATCGCTTGTTGTTCGCCAAATCGAACCGCAGATCTCTAGCTTAATGCATTTCTTAGCATTTTCGGAATTTGGTCAAGTCTAAATAAGTCGCGTCGCGAGCGTTCTGAAAAGCCGAAACCTTCATCAAATTAACGTTTCAGGTTTTTTTGCAGATCTCTTTCTAAAAGTGCATATTTGGCTGAACTGACACCCATTAATAAGTAACAAGCGATTTCATTCCGTAATATCACCATCTCAAAACCGATAAACCTGGGTCTGCATTTATTTTTGGAGTAGCTATGACTCGTAATATCTACGCACTATTAGTTGGAATCGATAAATATCAAGATCCAGTTCCTTCATTGCAAGGCTGTGTAAATGACATTGAAGCGATCGCAGAATATCTAAAAGAAGGATTTGACAAAAAAGAATACCAGCTACATTTGCAAACACTCTTGAATTCGGAAGCTACTCGTCAGGCAATTATCAAAGGATTTCGGGAACATTTATGTAATGCTCAGAACAATGATATAGTTCTCTTTTATTACAGTGGTCATGGCGCTCAGGAAGAAGCACCAGAGGAATTTTGGCATTTAGAACCAGACCGACTTAATGAAACCTTAGTTTGTTATGATAGTCGCTTTGAAGGAAGCTGGGATTTAGCAGATAAAGAATTAGCAAAACTGATTGCTGAAGTTTCAGCTAAAAACCCACGCATTACTATTATTCTTGATTGCTGTCATTCCGGTTCGGGAACTAAAAACCCATTTCAAGAAACAGGAGTCCGTCTCGCTTCAACAGATAAGCGCAAACGCCCACTAGATAGCTTTATTTTTAAATTGGAAGAATTAGAGAAACTGTCTGATTCTGTTAGCAGCGAAAGTCACCCTACAGGCTGGAAGCTTCCTAAAGGTCGTCATATTCTTTTAGGTGCTTGCCAAGATAGTCAACTTGCTAAGGAATTCAACCAAGGTGGTAAAAAACGGGGGGCATTCTCTTATTTTCTGCTAGATACCTTACAGCAAGCGAATGGAAAGTTGACCTATCGGGACTTATTTAATCGAGCAAAAGCTATTATTGGTAGTCGAGTTCTAGATCAGTCTCCCCAACTTGAAATCAGTCATCCAGAAGACGAAAACCAGTTTTTCCTTGATGGCGCGATCGCAGAACGGACTCCCTACTTCACTATTAGTTATCACAAAAACTATGGTTGGGTAATTGATGGGGGTGCTGTTCACGGTGTCCAAAATCCTTCTAACGGTGAAACTACCTTACTAGCACTCTTTCCCTTTGACAGCCATACTGAAGACTTGCGTGAACCATCCAAGTCTGTAGGTGAAGCGAAAGTAACTCAGGTTTTTCCACAGCTAAGTAAGGTTGAAATCAGTGGAATTGAAAACTTAGATTCCGATCGGAATAAGACCTTTAAAGCTGTTGTCATTAGCTTACCTCTACCACCTCTAGGAGTTCACTTTGAAGGAGAGGAAGCGGGAGTGAAGCTAGCACGTCAAGCAATACAGTTAGCAGGACTGAACAACAAAGCCTCAGCTTATGTGCGCGAAGAACAAGATTCCGCTAAGGCTCAATTTCGATTGCTGTGCAGCAATAACCAGTATTTGATTGCTCGTCCTGCTGACGATCGCCCCTTAGTGGCTCAAATTGATGGTTATACACCACAGAATGCTTTTATAGCGATTCAACGATTAGAACATATTGCGCGATGGAATGCGATCGCAGAACTCCCCAGTTCGGGTAATGGTCTAATTAAAGTCGGAGATGTGGAAATGAAACTCATCTTTGACGATCCAAACATCTCTCAATCTGGGCAGATGCGTTTGGAATACAAGCACAAGGATGGTAACTGGGAACCACCTTCTTTTCGACTTAAACTGATTAATAAAAGTCAGAAAAAACTTTACTGCGCTTTAGTCAATCTAACAGATCGTTTTGCAGCTAGCGCCCCATTTTTTGATACAGGTAGCGTGCTACTTAATCCTGGGGAAGAAGCTTGGGCTTTAGATAGACAAGAATTAGAACTTGAAGTACCTGATGAGTTATGGAACCAAGGAATTACAGAGTTCAAAGACATTATTAAGTTGATTGTTTGTACGGCTGAATTTGATGCTCGATTGCTCAGTCAAAAAGAACTAGATTTTCCCCGACCAACAGCAAGAGATATCGAATCTCCAAATCAAAACTCGCTAAATCGTTTGATGAATCGAGTACAAAGTCGGGATATCAAACCTAAAAGCCAAGGGAAGTATGATGATTGGTTCACAGATGCGATCGCAATTACTACTGTTCGATCCTTAGATGCTATCTCAGTTTCACCTACAGCAGAGAAAGAACTGGCGGCAGGAGTAAAGTTACAAGCGCATCCTAATTTACAAGCAAATGTGCGTTTAACCACAATACCCCAAGTGAGCCGGGATTTAGGAAATGCGATTTTACCTCCTATATTGCGAGAAGATCCTCAAATCACTCAAACTTTTCAATTTACCTCCAGTCGCGGCACAGATCCCGGTTTAAGCGTACTGGAATTAAGTGAAGTTAAAAGCTACGAAGTTGTTACTCCTGATGCACCTTTAAAGTTATTAGTTGACACAAAATTAGAAGAACATGAACATCTCTTACCTATCGGTTATGACGGTGAGTTTTTCCTACCACTAGGACGAAGTAAAAAAACTAAAAATGGTACGGAAATTGAGCTACAAAGATTACCAAAGCCATTCAATCAAGATCGAAGCGTACAAGGCTCTATTAAAATCCTATTTCAAAAAGTATTGTGGGAACCGCTAGGTTTAGAGTTTGAATATCCGCTTCTTAGAGTGGCTGAGGTAGCGCCAGATGAAACAATAACTTATGTAACAGATAAATCCCAAATAAAAGCATTGGTAGCCAAAAGTAAGCGAATTTTGCTCTATATTCATGGCATTCTCGGCGATACCGATAATATGGTCAAGAGCGTTCAACGAGCGAAAGTGACACGGAATGGCAAACGGTATCCTCTTAAAGGCCATTATGATTTAGTTTTGGCTTTTGACTACGAAAATATTAATACTTCAATTGAAGACAACGCTCGCAATCTGAAAAAACGCCTCGAAGAAATTGGATTGAAAGCTAATCACGGCAAAGATTTACATATTGTCGCTCATTCGATGGGAGGTTTAGTTTCTCGTTGGTTTATCGAACGAGAAGGAGGCAATAAATTCACTCAACATTTAATTATGTTGGGGACACCAAATGCAGGTTCTCCTTGGCCAACAGTTCAAGAATGGGCAACGTTTGCTTTAGGAATAGGACTTAATAGCCTTTCCACTGTTGCTTGGCCTGTGAAAGTATTAGGCTGTTTACTTAGTGCTATAGAAGCTGTGGATGTATCGCTAGACCAAATGAAACCTGGTTCTGAGTTTCTTAAATCTCTAGCTTCAAGTTATGATGATCCCGGTATTCCCTACTCAGTAATTGCTGGTAATACTTCCATCAAAGCAATACAAGCACAAGAAGAGGCTAATCAACTAAAACGGCTGATACAAAAGTTATGCAGTCGAGTTGTAGAGTTACCTTTCTTTGGTCAAATGAATGATATTGCGGTGACTGTGCAAAGTATCAAGAGTATTCCAGAAAGAAGAAAGATTACTCCTGTGATTAAAGAAGTCGCTTGCGATCATTTGACTTATTTCGATATTTCAGAAGGCTTGGATGCTTTGAGTGTAGTTCTCACTGAACAAAAGTAAAAATTTCCAAGTACAAAGACTCAATTGTTGTCACTTTTTGACTTTGACATTTATTGGCATAGGAGTTTGAGCAATGTCTAAATCCAAATACGAATTTCAACGTAATATTGCTATTATCATTGGAATCAATGACTACAATAATGGCGTTCCTCGCTTAGAAACAGCAGTTCCCGATGCCAAAGAACTTGCTCGTATCATGCAAGGGCAATATCAATATGAAGTTCATTTGTTACTCGATCGAGATGCTACAGGCAAAAAGCTAGAAGAATTAATTAAATGCTTCAATAATAAACAAATCCCCTTTGGAAAAGAGCGGGGGATTAATCAGGACGATCGCATTCTCCTTTATTTTGCAGGACATGGAATTGCCTTTGATGCTAAGGAAAAGCAAGAAGGGCCTGTTGGTTACTTAATTCCTCAAGATGCTACTGATAATCCAGATAGTTACTTGAAAATGCAGGATTTCCATAATGCCTTGCTAGAACTTCCCTGTCGCCATCTGTTAGTAATTCTTGACTGTTGTTTTTCGGGTGCATTTTACTGGTCAAGTATCAATCGTGATGTAGTTCCGAAAGTTAAAATTTATAAACAAGTCTACGACCACTACATCAAATATCGTGCTTGGCAAGTAATTACCTCAACTTCTGATAAGCAAACAGCCGTAGATTTATCTAGCCGAGGTAAAATCTCAATTGATTCAAAAGTTCATTCTCCCTTTGCAAAACATCTTTTTGATGCTTTAAATAAGGCAGCAGACTTAGACAATGATGGCATTATTACAGCAAATGATTTATTTAATTACCTGCGAAAACAAGTTGCCATAGAAACTGAAGAATATAAGGCACAAACTCCTGGTATATGTCCCCTTAAATTGCATGAAAATGGAGAATATGTTTTCTTATTGGAGAGTGAATCTAATTTAGAAAATGCACCTGAGCTAGATCTAAAAGATAGTCCTTATCGAGGATTAGAGTCTTATGAAGAAAAACATCAAGACTCATATTTTGGTAGAAAGGAACAAATTGAACAACTATATGAAAAAGTCAATAACTCTGAAAAACGAGCCTTGACAGTAGTGTTAGGGGCTTCGGGTACAGGAAAATCTAGCTTGGTAAAAGCAGGGCTGATTCCCTTTCTAAGAAAGCAGAAACTACAGGTAAATTCTGATGTGCAAACATGGCATATTCTGAAGCCTATCCGACTCGGTGACTCTCCGCTAACAGCATTAAAGAATTGCCTTTTGCAAGAGCTTAATTTTACAAGTTCTAACCCATATTTTGAGCAACCCCAAACAGATGAAACACAATGGGTTAGTAAAATTTTTAATTGGTTTGGCACTGACGGTCAGCCTAGTAGAGCAAAACAAACCCACCATCTTGAAAAAGAAGTTGAGTTACTTTCTCAAAACCTAAACAACTGGTTTAATAGGAACTCCAATCATACACTTCTGCTTACAATTGACCAGTTTGAAGAACTGATCACTCTCCAACCTCGTCAACAAGAAAAAAAACCAGAAAAAAAGCAAAAAGAGAAAAACAAGAAAGAAGAAAAGCAAAGAGAGAAGACGCAGCAAGAACTGGTTCTAAAATGGTTACCGCAAGTAATGTCTCTATACGGAGATCGGCTGCGAATTGTATTGACTCTCCGTTCTGATTTTGAATCTCAATTTCAAGACAGCGACCTCAAGAAATATTGGACAGAGGAAGCCAGATTTCACATTAAAGAGATGACAACTGCCGAATTGCGAGAGGCGATTACGGAACCTGCATCACAAAAGTCAATATTTTTTGTGCCGAACACGCTGATAGATAAATTGGTGGATGAAGTAGCGGGGATGCCTGGAACTTTACCCTTACTCTCATTTACATTAAATGAACTTTACCGTTTATTTGTCGAAGATGTTAGTGATACAGATCAACAGAATCCCAAGGACGATCGAGCGATTACTGAAAAATATTATGAAAAACTAGGGGGAGTAGCTCGATCGCTCACTCAAAAAGCAGAGCAGGAATATGACAGTTTAGTTAAACAGGATAAAGCCTACGAGCAAACAATCCGCCGTGTGATGTTAAGAATGGTTGCAGTCGGTGGTAGCGAATTAGCTCGCCGACGAGTACTCAAGTCTGAACTAAAATATCCAGAGCCAGAAAATACACGGGTGCTGGAGGTGGTTAAGACATTTGTGAAAGCACGTTTGCTTGTAGAAGGAAAAAATACAGAGGATGAACCCTATGTTGAGCCTGCCCATGATGCTTTAGTACGGGGATGGGAAAGGTTGTTGAAGTGGAAACAAGAGGAGGAAGAAAATTTAATTTTACAACGGCAATTGACACCTGCGGCTGTTGAGTGGAAAATTGAGCGATCGGAATCAAAAGGCTATCTTTGGCATAACAATCCGCGTCTTGATTTGTTGAAAAAAGAGCTTAAATGTGATGACAAGTGGTTCAACGAGTTAGAAGCTGAGTTTGTCCAGTGCAGTGTTGACCACAAAAACTTTATGACTAATGTAGTTCGCTTCTTAACAGGTACAGTCATAGTTAGTTTGAGTGCTTTAACTTTCTGGGCTTTTACTGAACAAAGAAAAACAATAATTGGTCAAATGAACACCTTGAGAGAATCATCGGAAAGTGATTTACGCTCCAACTCTTTGACATTAGATGCCTTACTCAATAGTTTAAAGGCAGCTAAATTGACAAAACATTGGCTGTTGCAACTTTTCCCGCCAGATGAAACGTTAAAGAACGAAGTTACAAGAAATTTGAGAAAAGCATTTTATACAGTTAAAGAAGACAAGCGATGGTCACTTCCTTTAGATTGGACAATACATGATGTATCTGTTACCTCAGACGGAAAACCGTTGTTAGCAATAACAAAAGATAGAGATACAGTTTTGTGTATTTGGAGCGTGAAGGGTGAATCTTGTGATGAGGAGCATAAAATTTTTGTAAAAATTGCTGAAAACAGTCCAGATGGTATTAAGTTTAGCCCCGATGGTCAAAGATTGATAGTTACAAGTCAAGCAGGTGAAGGTAAAATCACTGTACGCTTGTGGGATTGGATTAACAATAGAATTCAGCAATTACCAGCAAGCCTTAAAGGGGAGTTCCTAACCGTTACTTTTAATCCCAAGAAAAGAGAATTAGCCATAGTTGATGCAGAAATTCCCTACTTATGGAATTTAAAGAACAATCAATTGTCTCTCTTATCAGGTAATCGCACTAATGTCAAAGGTGTCCAATTTAATTCTAATGGCGACTTATTGTTGGCTACTGAAGCTGAAAATAAAGAGGGTACAACTCATACTATAAACCTATGGTTGTATAATCGTGCATCGTATAAAAATATAGGTACGTTAGCAGTTCCTAATGCAGTTGACAAAGCCATAATTAGTACCGACAATCAGCGAGTCATTATTATCTATGGTTCTGCAACAAGGTTCGGAGCAGGCAGTCTATTGTGGACTGTGGGACAAAATGTAGAACGAAAAGAATGGCAAAGTTTAGATCAAGATCTCACTGTTAGTTTTAGCCAAGACGGTCAACAACTGACTACATCAGGTTCTAGTGGTACTATCAGCTTACGAGACTGGTCTGGTCACAAAGAAGCAAATTTAAATGGTCATCAAGGGTTACTCAGCAGAATAAGTTTTAATCAGGATGGTAGATTATTACTTACCGCAGGTTCTGATGGTACTATCCGCTTGTGGAACATGAAGGGTCAACATTTAACTTCTGTTGAAAGTAGTCAAGACTTCAGTCCTTATAGTAGCCAGTCGCTTGTTGTTGAAGTTGAAGGTGATAAATGCAAGCAAAATGAAGTTTTTGAAAGTAAAAATAGTAAGTTGTTGGGTTTTTATATAGATAAATCTGACACTATGCGTGAGACGGTTGATTTATGGAATTGCTCATCAAACAAGCTCTTTGCTTCTGTATTAGTAGGGCAAGATTATATTAAGGAGCAAAAGACTATCAATCTTAGCTCTGATGCCAGCTTAATTGCTATTGGTCGAACAGATGGTATGGTAGGATTGTGGGATTTTCAAGGCAGTAAGTTGGTTGAATATAAAGCTAATTTAGATCAAATTGGTAATTTACTGATTAGTCCCGATGGCAGCATAATAACTATTTTCAATGAGAACAAAGATAAGAAAGAGGTTTGGCAAATTGGGGGATTGGATGAACTGTTTGCTAAAGGTTGTGATCGTGTACGTGAATATCTGAATAATCATAGTAACAACCTCAGCGACAGCGATCGCCATCTCTGCGATGGGATTAGTAGTTCTGAAAAGCTTGGGGAAATCAGTATTGGCGACAAAATTTTAGTGCCAACTCTTACAAATCCTGACAAACAGGCTGGAGTCGAGGCGATCGCTGCTGGTGACTTTACTACCGCTATCAAACATCTAGAAAATTCTTTAAAAAGAAACCTTAACGACGCAGAAGCCAGAATTTACCTAAACAATGCGCGAATCGGCAATCAGAAATCATACACGATCGCAGTATCAGTTCCCATTAGCACCGATGTCAACGGTTCTTTAGAAATCCTGCGGGGAGTTGCTCAAGCTCAAGAACTTTTTAACAAATGGGCTAAAACAACCAACGGCCAAGAAGTACCTTTTAAACTGTTAATTGCTGACGATCGCAACGATCCAAAAGTTGCTCAAGAGATTGCCAAAAAGCTTGCTGAAAATCCCGATATTCTCGGAGTTATAGGACACTTTTCCAGTGGGGTCACGAGAGAAGCAGCCAAAGTTTACAATGATAAAAAATTGGCAGCAATTTCTCCAGTTAGTACTTCAGTGAAACTATCAGATTCCCTTGGAAAATATGTCTTTCGTACTGTCCCTAATGACAAAGTAGCTGCCGAAAAGTTAGCTGACTATACACTTAAGTCGTTAAATAAGAAGAAAGCTGTCTTGTTCTATAACTCCCAAAGTGAGTACAGCCAATCTCTTAGATCTGAGTTTAAATCCGCTTTTGCTTCCCAAGGCGGACAAGTAGTGAAAGAGAATGAAGTTGACTTGTCCAACCAAAATTTTGCTCCTACAAAGATTCTTGAAAAAATTGATGAAAATACTGCACTGGTTTTCTTAGCCGATAATAGCAAGCTCAATCAACTTTTTCAAATTGTAAAAACCAATAATGGAAAATCGCCTATCTTAGCAGGAGATGATGTCTATGGAACTCAAATATTGGAATTCTTTCATAAACAAAAGTTACAAAATTCCCACCTGGTTATTGCAATTCCTTGGCACATTAAAAATAATCGGGATTCAAGCTTTTCAACTGCCTCTAAAGGACTTTGGCGAGATCGAGATATTAACTGGCGAACTGTCACAGCTTACGATGCAGCTAAAGCTTTGATGGCAGCAATCAAGCAAAATCCCAAACGTGAAGAAGTGGCTAAAACCATCCGAGGACAAGCAAAAAAATTTATTGCTGATGGGGCGATCGAAAAAGTAGAATTTGACCGAGGTGAGCGCAAATCAAATATCATCCAAATCGTCAAGGTTGTTAAGTCTAATTCTAAATCTCGTTCTGGCTATGACTATGAATTTGTTCCTGTTGATAAAAACACTAGCTTAAATCAAGGAAATCAACCAAATCATTCCAAATAGAGCCGATACCTCTCCACAATCATTTCACTTTAATCACATCTAAACACTCACGAGTATTTATGTTAACCATTCCCTTACCTTGCTATTCGCATTGGTGAGAATAGCTTACTCAAAAAGCGTTTATCCAAAGCAAAAAATCAACCAAAAAGGAGACAATTATGGTATTAGAAATAACTCCCCACTTACACTCTGAAGATTTAGAACATGACGATGTTTCCTGCATAGCAGATATTGGCTTCACTGAAGAAGAAATTGAGCAGTTCAGTTGGGGAATGCGAGGTCTTTTTGAACAACTACCTGCCAGTGGAGTTGGCTATCGACGCTACGCACAATATCCTCATAAGTGCTATGGTCGTCCAGAAGTGATTCAGACTCTCCAATATATCGGTACCGAATGGTCAAAAAAATATCCTAATGGGCCTCGGATTGGCATCGGAAATATTAGTCTTCAGGGAGGAGGCCCAATGCACCCTCATAAGACTCATCAACACGGGCTTGACGTTGATATTGCTCTGGTTGCTAACACTAATGAAGAGATTGGGCTTACCTGGAAAGATACTAAATACTCTCGCCAGCGTACTCAAGAATTGGTTAATTTAATCCGCAATAATCCAAATTTGGGTATTCGGACAATCCTGTTTAACGATCCAGAAGTTCCAGGGGTACAACGTTGGGCGGGACATGACGATCATCTCCATGTGAGTTTCCTTTCTCCTGGAGTTCAATCAGCTTCCTACAGCAGCGATAAACAAGGCGATTTGCGACTGGTTGTACCACCTATGCAAGGAGAACGAGTCCGCCAACTTCAAGAAGATTTAGCAAAGGTTGGCATCTCAGTTACAGCAGATGGTATCTTTGGAGAGCAAACTGATGCCGCTGTCCGAAAATTTCAGGCGGATCGAGGTTTGCAGGTTGATGGAATTGCCGGATTTATCACGCAAACTAAACTGACACAGTTAACTTCTGGACAGTCTCGCGGAATTTCTGGTGAAACTTCCAGTCTAAAACTCCAAGACTTAATTGACCAAAATCGATCGATTCCTTTTGATGATATTAACTCTGGTGTATTAGTTGACGATCGCCTATTTTGTGCAGAAATTCAAACCATTTTATGCGCCAATCATCTTCTCGAAGTTGTCGATGGTATCTATGGCCCTAAAACGCAGGAAGCTTTAAGGAATTTTAAGGTAAGTCGAAAACTGGATGGCGGCGATAAGTTAGGGCCAACAACCGCTAAAGCTTTACTAGATGCTAAACCAGGTAAGGGAAGATTACCCGATTGGCACGGAGGTGATAAACAAGCGGCGATTGAAGCGATTATCAAAGAAGCTCATCGCCAAGGTATTACTTTGAAACCTCAAATTGCTTACATTCTAGCAACCATTCAGCATGAAACAGCAGATAGTTTCCAACCCGTAAAAGAATCCTATTTTTTGGGCGAACCCCAAGGTGAAAACCACCGTAAAACCTTACGCTATTATCCGTTTTACGGACGGGGTTACGTGCAATTAACCTGGGATTACAATTATCGGAAATATTCCGATTTGTTAGGGCTAGATTTGGTTAACAATCCCGATCTAGTAATGCGTCCAGATATTTCACTCTTTATCCTGGTTGATGGCATGAAGCGGGGCGTTTTTACAGGTCGTAAGCTGGATGACCATATTTCAGAGGAGCGCGTGGACTTTTTGAAAGCACGCTGGATTATTAATGGTAACGATCAAGCGAAGCTGATTGAAAAGTATGCAATGGATTGGCAAACTCAATTAGGGTAAAACTTTGGGCGATCGCGATTTAGTCTGCATTGAACTCAAGCTGAACTGAGATAGCAGTTACGTCAGTGGGTTTAAACAGTTTAGCAGTTTGGGATGCAACTGTGCGATCGTCCCAAAACTCCCTCTTTCACAGCAGTAACTATTAGCAAAGGAAAGCGATCCACCAATTGAATGCTAAAAAAGTTTAAACTCACACGGAGCCTTGACTAATGACACACTTCGGCATTCTTTGTCCAGCAGGCGACGGTCATCTCAACCCTATGACAACTTTAGGCTACGAACTACTTCGTCGAGGTCATCGCGTTACAGTATTCAACTTCCTTGATGCTAAAGCCAAAACTCTAGCAAGCGGGTTAGAATTTCAACCATTAGCTGAAGATGAATTTCCCGCAGGCTCAATAGCAGAAGGCTTTAGCCAAAGGGGGAAGCTCAGTGGACTGGCTGCTTTTCGATATACAGTCAAACTATTAGCAAAGACTTCAACTACTATTCTTGCAGAAGCTCCAGCCGTCATTAAGAAAACTGGTGTAGAAGTTTTGCTCATAGACCAAGTTACACTAGAAGGAGGGACAATCGCAGATTTTCTCGACCTTCCTTTCATCACAGTGTGCAGTGCGTTGCTCATAAATCAAGATCCCAGCATTTCTCCTTTTTGTACTACCTGGCAATATAATCCTACTTGGAAAGGTCGTTTACGCAATCAACTTGGGTATCAGTTACTTAGTCTGCTTGCCAAGCCAATTCGAGAGCAAATTGCCGATTATCGCAGAGAATGGAAGTTACCTTTATACTCTCACCCCAATGACTACTACTCTAAACTCGCTCAGATTAGCCAGGAGCCTGCGGAATTTGAATTTCCCAGACTAAATTTACCCCCACACTTCCATTTCACTGGCCCTTTTCATAACCCCGTAACGCGCAAAGCCGTACCATTTCCCTTCGAGCAATTAACTGGAAAGCCATTAATTTATGCTTCAATGGGAACGATTCAAAATCGCTTGCTAAGAGTTTTTCAAATCATCGCCTCTGCTTGTGAAGAATTAGACGCTCAATTAGTTATTTCTCTCGGTGGCGGTGCTACTCCCGAATCATTGCCAAAATTACCCAAAAATCCGATCGTTGTTAGCTATGCACCTCAATTAGAACTGTTACAAAAAGCCGCTCTCACAATTACTCACGCCGGAATGAATACAACTTTGGAATCTTTAAGTAATGGCGTCCCAATGGTAGCTATTCCGGTAGCAAACGATCAGCCTGGAGTAGCAACGCGAATTGCGTGGACAGGTGTCGGGAAAGTAGTACCATTGAAACAATTGAGTGTTCCAAAACTGCGAGATGCGATTAGGAAAGTACTAACGGAAGAATCTTATAAAAAAAGAGCGATCGCATTTCAAGAAGTAATTCAACGAAGCGGAGGAACTAGCCGCGCAGCCGACATTATCGAACAGGTTATATCGACTAGACAATCCGTTATCGCTCAAAAATAACAGCCCCCTGTCCTTGTTTAAAAGTAACTCTTTTCCAATGTCTTCCCCCCCTCTTCCTGAAAAAGCAAATTTATGCTAAGTTCGGTTCGTCCAAATAAGTAAATACTTGTCATTAGTATCTCGATAATTAGAGGTACACTTTTATGTTAAGACAAGTATCTACCTAGAGACAGATTTAGTCGCATCTGCTTGTTCAGGAGAACAGTCTAAAAATGCTCATCGTTCCTGGTGTTGAAGTCAAAACACGCATCTACGAAAGTGCTAATTCTTTAGTTTACCGTGCTATTCGACAGTCAGACAACGAACCAGTTATCCTGAAAATCCTGAAAGAAAATTATCCCACACCCCAAGAACTCGCACGCTATCGCACCGAATATCAAATTACCAAATCCTTAAATTTAACAGGTTGTATCAAAGCTTACGATCTAAAGCCATATCAAAACACCCTCGTCATGTTTGTGGAAGATTTTGGGGGAGAATCATTGAAAATTTGGATGAAACAGAAAAAGTTTAATTTAGAAGAGTTTTTGCGAATAGCGATCGCCACCACAGAAAGTTTAGCATTTCTGCACGCCGCCAACATCATCCACAAAGATATTAACCCCTCAAATATCGTTTTTAACCCAAAAAACGGACAATTAAAACTGATCGATTTTGGCATTTCTACAAAGTTTACGCGAGAAAATCTTATCCTCAAAAATCCCCATCTTTTAGAAGGAACTCTCGCCTATATGTCCCCCGAACAGACGGGACGAATGAACCGGAGTTTAGATTGGAGCACCGATTTTTACTCGCTCGGAGTCACCTTTTACGAAATACTTACTCACCAATTACCTTTTGACAGCACTGATGCACTGGAATTAGTACACTATCATATTGCCAAACAGCCATTACAACCATCAGAGATAAACTCACAAATCCCCCAAGTCCTTTCAGATATTGTAATGAAGTTAATGGCAAAAACAGCTGAAGAGCGATATCAAAGTGCTTTCGGAATCAAAGCCGATTTAGAACGATGCTTAAATTTATTACAAACTATAAATAAAATATCATATTTTCCACTTGCACTGCAAGATATATCAGACAAATTTCAACTGCCGCAAAAGCTCTATGGTAGAGAGCAAGAAATTGAAACTTTACTAACCGCTTTTGAGCGAGTATCTACTAGAAGCGAACTAATGCTCGTTAGTGGATATTCCGGTATCGGTAAATCAGCATTAGTGCAAGAGATTTACAAACCAATCACCCAAAAGCGCGGCTATTTTATTTCCGGTAAATTTGACCAATTTCAGTGCAATATTCCCTACAGTGCTGTTGTTAGCGCCTTGCGGGAATTAATCAAACAACTGTTAACGGAAAGTGAAACTCAATTGAGTCAATGGCGGCAAAAATTATTAGAACAATTAGGAATAAATGGGCAAGTAATTGTCGATGTTATTCCCGAACTTGAATTAATTATTGGCAAGCAATCAGCACTGCCAGAACTTGGATTAAATGAATCTCAAAATCGCTTTAAATTGGTGTTTCAAAACTTTATTAAAGTTTTTACTAAACCCGAACATCCCCTAGTGATATTTCTGGACGATTTACAGTGGGCGGATAGTGCATCTTTGAAACTGATGCAACTGTTAATGAGTGGCGCATCAACCGGACTATTTTTAATTGGTGCGTACCGGGATAATGAAGTTTCCTCAGTACATCCGTTAATGTTGACAGTTGAGGAAATTGCCCAAACTGGAGCAATTATCGATCGCATTTATCTATCGCATTTAAATTTATCTAATATCACCCAAATACTTAACGATACACTTAATTGCCAACAAGGAGAAAGAACCAAACCTCTGGCAGAGTTAATTTTATTTAAAACTGGAGGCAATCCTTTCTTTATGAATGAATTTTTAAAATCTCTATACACAGAAAGGTTTTTACAATTTGACTTGGGTAACGTTCAATGGCAATGGAATTTAGAAGAAATTCAAGCACGCGAATTTACTGATAATGTAGTCGAACTCATGGTTAGTAAAATTAAAATTCAGCCAGAAAATACGCAAAATTTGTTAAAATTAGCTGCTTGTATTGGCAATTCATTTAATTTAAAAACATTAGGATTGATTTCTAAAAAATCGATCGGTGAAATAGCCCTTTCTCTTCAAGCAGCTATCGCCGAAAATTTAGTATTTCCCGTTAGCAATATGGGAGACGTAGAATTAGTTATTGCTGCTACAGAATTTAGCGTATTACCAACTGCCCCATCCCCATTGCTTGTATATAAATTTGTCCATGACCGAATTCAGCAAGCGGCTTATTCTTTAATTCCCGATGTTCAAAAACCCACTACCCATTATCAAATCGGACAAATACTATTACAAGAAATTTCGCCAGAAGCTATAGAAGATACGATTTTTGAAACCATTAATCACTTAAATTATGGAACAGCATTAATTACTTTACAAACAGAGCGAGATAAATTAGCCCAACTCAATCTTATTGCCTGTCGCAAAGCTAGAAGCGCTAATGCCTATCAAGCGGGTCGTGAATATGCCAACACAGGACTATCATTGTTGGGAGAAAATGCTTGGCTTAGAAAATATGAAATGACTCTATTTTTCCATAACTTATTGGCAGAGTTTGCTTTAATATATGGTGACTTTGATGTGATGGAACAGGTCATTGAAACGGTTATTGCTAGGGCAACATCATTACTAGATCAGGTCAATGTTTATCGAATTAGAATTCAATCAATGATTTTCCGATCTAAGCTTAGTAAAGCTCTTCCCATTGCTCTAGAATTCTTACAAAAGTTGGGAATAATATTTCCTACTATACCTACACAGCTTGATATTAAATCCAGCATTGCAGAGGTGGAAAACCTAATTGGAGATCGAGAAATCGAAGATTTAGTTCACTTACCTCAGATGACAGATAACGAAAAAATTGCTATTGTGCAAGTTGTCGGTAGCATCATGTCAGTAACTTATTTATCTGGTTCTCCTTTATTTCCATTAGTGACTATCCTGCCAGTCAAGCTATCAATACAATATGGAAATACATCGGCTTCAGCCTTAGCTTATATACACTATAGCCTTATTGCCTACGATTATTTGAAAGATGTGGATACAGGAATAAAATTTGGTCATTTGGCACAAAATATAGCTTCCAAAATGAATGCTAAACTCTTCAAACCGCAGGTTTTATTTATAGCGCAAATAATGATTTCACACCGCCAATCTTATCTCAAAGAAATATTAAAATTTTTACAAGAAAGCTATACAAGCGCTCTAGAAATTGGAAATTATGAAATTGCAGGATATGCTGCAAATAAGTTCTGTTCTACTTCTTTTTGGTGTGGTGAGTCCCTGGTTGCCTTGGAGCAGGAAACCCTAGCGTACTACAATATTTTGATGCAATTGAACCAAGTGGCAACAGCTAATGGCTGTCGGCTTCTTTGGCAATTAATCTCAAATATATTGGGAACTACCGGGCAGCCTAATAAGTTATCTGAGGAATCTTTCCGCGAATCTGAACTCCTCCCCCGATGGTTGTCTGTTGATAATCGGCTTCAGATATGTATATTTTATCTATTTAAACTATTATTTTCCTACTTCTTTGGCGAGAATGAATCAGCAAAAAGCTATGCCGTTGCGTGCAGGCGCTATTTAATCGGTATTAGTGGAATGCCTAGTGAACCTCAGTTTTATTTCTATGAGTCTTTGATCCTTTTAGCACCGCTGAATGCACAATCAGAACAGATATCAGAGGCATTAGAACAGGTAGAACAAAATCAAACAGAACTGCAACAGTACTGGGCAAAGTATGCTCCTATGAATCACCAGCACAAGGTGGATTTGGTGGCAGCAGAAAAATGCCGGGTTTTGGGACAAAAATTAGAAACTATAGATTTATATGATTTAGCTATTAAAGGAGCAAAAGAAAATGGATTCATCCATGAAGTAGCCCTCGCTTATGAACTGGCAGCCAAGTTCTATTTATCCATAGATAAAGAACTAACTGCTAAGGCTTATATGCAGGAAGCTCGTCATTATTATCAACTCTGGGGTGCAGCAGCGAAAGTCAACCATTTAGAAACCCAATATCCTCAAATATTTGTGATAACCCAGCCACCAAGTAAAGAAATTTCCTCTACTATATCAACTACTGGGAATCGTTCGAGTTCTTCCTTGGATATTGATACTGTAATGAAGGCTTCCGAAGCAATTTCCGGCGAAATTGTTCTTGACAAGCTGCTGTCTAAATTAATGAAAATTTTAATCGAAAATGTTGGCGCTCAAAGCGGTTATTTAATTTTAGAACAACAAGGGAAATTACTGATCGAAGCTGAATGTGCTGTGGATAGTGAAGAAGTAACAGTATTACGATCGATTCCCGTAGAATGCTGTCAGAAAATAGCTCAATCTATTGTTAGTTATGTTACTAGAACTAAAGAGAAAGTGGTATTAAACAATGCCACCAGTGAAGGACAATTTACCAACGATCCTTATATCAAAAATATCCAACCAAAATCTATTTTATGTGCGGCTTTGATAAATCAAGGAGAACTAAGTGCAATTGTTTATTTAGAAAATCGCCTTACAACAGAAGCCTTTACTCAAGCGCGTTTAGAAATTTTACAATTATTATCGGGACAAGCAGCGATCGCAATTACCAATGCTAAACTCTACGCTGAAGTAAAAGAACGAGAAAGCCGACTGACTCAATTTATCGATGCCATGCCAATTGGAGTTGCCGTACACGATACAACAGGACAAATCATTTACGCCAATCAGACTGCACACCAACTGAGTGGAATCAATATTATCCCCGAAGCAAATACTGAACAATTTGCAGAAGCTTGCCAACTTTATCTCGCAGGAACCAACCAATTATACCCTACTGCAAAGTTGCCATTTGTACGCTCTTTAGCGGCTGAGACTGTTAAAGTTGATGATATAGAGTTTCACCGACTTGATAAAATTGTCTCCTTAGAAGTTTCCAGCACGCCGATTGTCGATGAAACAGGTAAAATTAATTATGCGATCGCAGCATTTCAAGATATCACCGAACGCAAACAAGCCGAAAACCTCTTAGCCGATTATAACCGCACTTTGGAGCAACAAGTAGCTGATCGCACCCTAGAATTACAAAGAGAAATTATCGAACGAAAACGAGCCGAAGCTGCCGCACAAGCAGCCAATCAAGCTAAAAGCACTTTCTTAGCCAATATGAGCCATGAATTGCGAACTCCCCTCAATGCAATTCTTGGCTTTTCCCAATTAATGAATCGTTCATTATCCCTTTCTTCACAACATCATGAATACTTAGGTATCATCTCCCGTAATGGAGAACACCTGCTTACTCTGATCAACCAAGTATTAGATTTATCTAAGATTGAAGCAGGACGTGCGACACTAAACGAAACAAACTTTGACTTTCACCGCCTGTTAAAAGATATCGAAAATATGTTTCAATATCAGGCTGAAAATAAAGGGTTGCAGTTATTAATAGAACGCTCGTTTGATGTACCCCAGTATCTAAGAACTGATGAAACTAAATTACGTCAAATCTTAATTAATTTACTTTCTAATGCAATTAAATTTACCTCGTCTGGTGGTATTTCTGCCAGGGTTAAATTCCAGCCTTTAAATTCTCAAATTTATTTTGAAATAGAAGATACTGGCGATGGGATAGCTGCTGATGAATTAAAAAATTTATTTGAAGCTTTTTTGCAAACAAAAACAGGTGAAAAAGCGCAAGAAGGAACGGGATTAGGATTGGCAATAGCACGCTCTTTCGTTCAATTGATGGGCGGTGATATGACAGTTACATCGCAAGTCGATCGCGGGACTTTATTCAAATTTAATATTAAAGCTAAGGTAGTAAAAAGTGTCAATTACCAACAAGAACAAGCAACTCGTCGAGCGATCGCACTAGCACCGAATCAACCTCGCTATCGCCTTTTAATTGTAGATGACGCTCTTGATAATCGTCAACTTCTAGTTAAATTGCTTTCCCCCTTTGGGTTTGAAATTGCGGAAGCTACTAACGGAGTAGAGGCAATTAAAATGTGGGAGCAATATTCGCCGCACTTAATTTTTATGGATATGCGAATGCCAGTAATGGATGGATATGAAGCAGCTAAACAAATTAAAAATACTATCAAAGGTGAAGCAACAGCAATTATTGCGGTAACGGCAAGTAGCTTTGAAGAAGAGAAAGCGGTTGTTTATCCTGGCGGTTGCGATGATTTTATCCGTAAACCGTTTAAAGAGGAATATATCTTTGATATCTTGCAAAAACATATCGGCGTACAATTGGTTTTTGAAGAGTTTAATGCTATAACAGTTAGCAATGAAAATGAGGTGAATATATTGACAAAATCCGCTTTAGCTGCATTACCTCCAGAGTTGTTGATTAATCTGCAACAAGCGATTAGCAATCTGGATTTAGGAGAGATTCAAATAGTCATTGATGAAATTCAGCAAATCGATCGCTCGTTAACAAGTGCAATCGCAGCTAGCGTGAGAAACTTTCAGTACGAGCAATTACTAAATCTAATATCTTCTTTATTAAAAATATGAGAGCTAATCTTAATTCAACCTATCAAGAAACTATTTTGATTATTGATGACAGTCCTGACAATCTAAACCTTTTAAGTGGGATATTATCGAATGCTAAGTATAAAGTTCATTTAGCTCCTAGTGGCAAATTAGCTCTCCAGTTTATCCAGTCTAATTTACCTGACTTAATTTTGTTAGACATTATGATGCCACACATGGATGGCTATGCAGTTTGCGAACAGTTAAAAATTTCTGAAGAAACTCAGAATATTCCAGTCATTTTTATCAGTGCATTGCAAGATGTATTTGATAAAGTTAAAGCGTTTTCTTTGGGAGGAGTTGATTACATTACCAAACCTTTTCAAGAACAAGAAGTTTTAGTTCGCGTGGAAAATCAATTGCATCTGAAAAGGCTTTCCAAGCAACTCATCGACCAAAATATTCTGCAAGAACGTAACCGGATGGCGCGAGAAATTCACGATACTTTAGCGCAAGCATTTACAGGTATTATCATACATTTGGGAGCCGCAGAACGAGCAATGGTAACGACTCCAGAGCAGGCGATTTCACATCTAAAAACAGTGGGGGAACTAGCAAAAAGTGGACTGGCTGAGGCACGGCGATCGGTGGAATCTTTACGTCCACAATTATTAGAAGAGTGTGACTTGTATAACGCGCTTTCGCGAATTGCTACGCAGATGTCCTCTCATACTGAAATTAACACCGTATTGGAAGTTACAGGTACGGCATATTCTCTGCCATTAGAAGCAGAAAATAACCTACTGCGGATCGGACAGGAAGCATTAACAAATGCTTTTAAATATGCGAAAGCAAGGACAATCCGAATTGGGTTGATTTATGAATTAGAACAGTTTATTTTAAAGGTGCAAGATAACGGACAGGGATTTGATATGGAAAGTTCTTGTTTTAGTAATGGCTTTGGTTTTTTGGGAATGACAGAACGAGCCGAGCGCATTGGTGCAAAACTGATTATTACAAGCCAACCTGGTAGAGGAACTGAAGTAATGGTATTCATTAATCGCGAATAAGCATAAGCCGACTTGATGTTTTTAATCGTGCAATGTTGCTTAAATTGCTAATTTAATAAAATTAAGGGTGCGAGAAATGAGTGAAATCTCAAATTACATTCGAGTTTTAATAGCTGACGACCATGTTCTCGTGCGGCAGGGTTTAGTTGCATTATTAGAACAAGAACCCGATCTATCAGTTGTGGCGCAAGCTGGTGACGGACAGGAAGCCGTCAAAATGTTCTGCCAATATCAACCTGACGTAACCTTGATGGATTTACGGATGCCGCTAATGGATGGAGTCGCAGCGATTACTGCTATCTGTGCAGAGTTTGCTAATCCTGGGATTGTGGTACTGACGACTTATGACGGCGATGAAGATATTTATCGGGGACTGAGTGCTGGTGCTAAGGGCTATTTGCTTAAAGATGCCAACCCTAACCAGCTTTTTGCCGCTATTCGCACGGTTTTCGCCGGAAAAAAGTACATTCCGCCTAGCGTGGGAGCAAAGCTAGCTGAACGGATGGGTAATCCTCAATTAAGCGATCGCGAATTGGAAGTGATTCGCCTGATCGTCGCTGGTAAAAGCAATCAGGAGATTAGTACTGTTTTGCATATTAGCGAAAGTACAGTTAAGTTTCACATCAATCATATTTTGAGTAAGTTGGGTGTGAGCGATCGTACTCAGGCTGCGATCTCTGCTTTGAAACGCGGTATTGTTAATCTGTAGTTTGCTCTGCTAAAGGCTGAAAATAATTTGTCTGAAAAGCAAAAACCTATCCATTGGTGGCAAATTTCTTAACAAAGGGCTATCCATTAATCGCAAATTTCGTAACAAAGTTAGCAAAAGAACTTAACAATTTTAGCGGTGAAAAGGCTTGATTTCTGGTTAAAAGAGGGGAGAAAAAGGAGTGTTAGGCCAATGTTAGTTACAAAAGTTAAAACAGGAAGCCGAAAAAACAGCAGATGTCATGTATAGAAAAAAAGCGTTCTTAAATAGGAGAAAATAGCAGAAAAAGGAAAGATAAAAAGGCAAAAGAAATGAGTTGGGCAGCCGAAAAACTCCTAACAATTCACGCATTCAAAATTCAAAAATTAAAGGAAATCTGACGGGGCGACAGCGGGACTGGTGATCTAAGCCCCCAGCGATACCCGTTTCTACGTCTAAGGATATAAGTTTATTTAATGAAAAGATATTAAACTGAACAGTTAATCTAGATAGAAACTTATGGCAACTGAGCAAGAACTTCAATCTCTTTTTAATACCTTAGATGGAGATCACAACGGCAAAGTCTCCATTCATGAGCTTTTTTTAAGCCCTGGTTTAAGTGCAATCATCTCGGCTGAAACAGGTATGAGTAGTCCCCAGCAATTGCTATCTATGTATGGAAATAAAGACGGTAGTATCACCTTTGAAGAGTTAAAGGAAGTAGTTAAGAAAGCACATAATTTAACCTAGCTGTCGCGTAACACAGTAGATGGGTTCTGACGCAGATTTGGTGAAAGGGGCATTGAGCCAATCATGTCTAGATCGATGTCTAGACGGCGCGATCGGGGTGGTGGGATATTCTGGAGTCATAGTGCAGTATGTGAAGCGCAAGCGCGATGTAGCTTGCGCTAACTTCTGGTAACTCATAGCAAATCCAGCATCATTAAGCTAAGTTAACCTGAAAGAAAACAATCTTGTTAACTAGATTTCATCTATGACTAAAGTTGACTCAGTTGTTGGCATCCGTCACTTCACTTTAGCCGTGTTCTACACTTCATCTACTGAAGCGTGGCAGTTTCGCATTCTCAGCCCCGGTGGAGAAGTATTTGGATTCAATAAAATTTACTTCTCCCCACAAGCAGCATTCCAAGCAGGTTTAGAGTGGATTAGTGCCGGAAGTTAACACTGGAGTTTAGACTAGATTTCGGTGCAAAACTCCAAACCTTTACCAGCCTTGATTTTTGAGCTACGACTAGCTAACCGTTAATGATAATTATTCTCATCAAAGGTGAGCTAAAAAAGCTTCTTTAATCAGGGTTAATCTATTATCCTCATCCAGAAACCAAACCGGAGCATTTTCAGACTCCCGATACTCTAGAGATTATTACGTCTTTGCTCGATAATTTAAAATATGGAGACGAACTGATTATTCTAGTCGATAGCCAACAAATTATTATTGATTCAGACTTGTTTATTTAGTTTAATGGGGAAACTTTTCATCCCAAATGATATACACAATTAGATTTAATACTCCAGGAGATAAATATCTATACTTAGACATTTTCTCATCCTTCAATTGGCAGATTAGAGCCAAAATCATTTTAGAGAAGAGGGTTGGTGTTTGATTTCTGCCCTTAGAATTAAGAATTACACTTCAGGGGGCGACAAAGGAGCTAGGAAGCTTGCTGAATAAGGGTTAGAGCTTTTAACCCCCGTTGATAAAATGTGCGCTTATTGCGAACAAAAGTGACTAATTGCTCCACCCACTCCTGACACTCATGAAAGGCGGCTATCCAATTGTGACCATACAAACCGACCCAAAAATTGCTATGTCTTCGTTTAGTTCTCCCTGCTTCCTTTGGCCGACAAATATAAGTGGATTTCCCTAAAATACTGATTTTTTCACCTTGTAACCAAGCCGTAGTCATCGCGATAGCAATCAATAAGATTAAACGTACTAATTTATCCGGCGAAGCTTGAGAACCTTCTAAATTATAACCACCAGTTTTACAATCTTTAAACATCGCTTCAATGCCCCAACGTTGTTTATAAGCTTTCACCGCCGTTTCTAAATCACTTAAATTAGTCAGCAGATACCAAGGTGATTTCTCTTGTTTATTTCTATATTTCCTGCGCCAATAAACAGCTAAGTTAAATCGACCAAAACCTTTTTTTTGAGTAATGTTAATTTCTGAGAAAAATTTTCGTTGACCGGGTGCTACCTGAATACTTGATAGGGAATTAAATTTCCGTCTTTTCTGCCGAAAAGTCGTATCTTTTTTTTGCCTCAACACGAACTTAACACCTTGACGGTCGATCCACTGCGCCAAGTCTACGCTGTGGAACTCTCTGTCCCCTACAATTACTATTTGATAAGTTTTAAATAATTTAATTACAGGTCGCAAAACGATTTGTTGTTCCCTCAAATCACTCGCGCCTTTTTTCGATAATAAAATCCCAAATATCGTCCAATGCTCTTTTTTGATAAATCGCACTGGCCATTAAAATATTATTGTCTTGCCAAGCCGTTCTATCTAAGGCAATAATTAATCGTGTTCCCTTGGGTATGCGTTGATTAATAATTTCTTTAATCAGGGGAAACCACACCAGAACTACGCTTAACCTAGTCAAGCTTAAAAAACGTTGTATATGGCGACGGCGACTGTTCTGTTGAATTGGTAAAGGCAGGGTTGCGGCCAGCCTTTCTATTTTTAGTTGTTTCTGGCTTTGCAGCAGCCATACTAATAATTTTAACGTAATCAGTTGCGTTTCATTCAAATATTTTTGGAGATGGGTTTGATAAAATTCAGGTAGCATATTTATCACGGTCTTGTTGAAATAATAAGACCGTTCTTTTTTACCACAAGAAGGTGACTGAATTAAGGTTTATTTTTCTCTCAAGAAAGTTTGTTCTCAATAACCTGCGATATTTTTTACCGGGTCTGAATCCTACAACCCTTGATTCATCTTGCTTTGGGGGCGCTTGTCGCCCCCTGAACAATTTTTATCAGGAGGAACTATCTCAGGGCAAGTCGATGGTGACTTACAAAATGATGGAGACAGCGTAATTAATTTGAGTAATCTGGTAGCCGAATATTCAGGAAAACCAGGAAATACTTTTTCTTTCTTTGCCCCATTTGGTCAAAGTCCTAAAATTTCTTATTCAGGTTTAGTTTCTAATTTTTTTGGTTTTGCCGAAGACCCAAACACAGCTACCGCTAAATCTAATTTTGGTTTTCGCTTGGAAACTGCACCGAACTTGCTTAATGGTGCAACTGTCGGGAACTTTTCCACATCCCAATTTTCGATATTTTTCCCCTTTGGTGTAAATCAAAGAGAAGCGGAAGTTTTTAATAGCGAGCGTTGGCAACTTAGTGAAGTTAAAACAGTTCCAGAACCGGGTACTATTGCAGGTTTAAGCTTGCTAGGTTTGAGTTTATTAGCTGCAAAAAAGCGCCACCGGGTAGCTAAAAAGGTTTAGCCTACATTCCGCAAATATGTAATTAGATTTCATCCGGATGAAATCGGAGTAATTAAAATCTGAAATGATGGCCAGGGAATCATTTCAGGTTGGGTAATGTTGTTTTCCTAACGTTCGGATTAAAGCTTTTAGCCCCCGTTGATCAAATAGCTACTTATTGCTTGCCAGAAGTGACTGATTCGGCATTAGAGGGACTGGTCGTTGACATCTTCATAACCTAATACGAGGCCATAAATTCTTTGAGTGCAAACTGGCTTTTTTTTGAAAATTGGGAGTCATAACCTGAGGAATATTTGGTTTTTTGCTCCTAAATTATAACAGATTTATTCACCTGTTAATTGATGATTAAATAATTTAATTATCATCAAAAAATTACGGTTAATCTTTGATTTCCTACCCCTCTAATTCCTGATAATTTTGAATTGCTACCGATTTACACACTGTTGGATGTGGAAACTGGGCATTTGCACGCTAAAACCCTTATTCTGCAAGGCTTTTATGGTTAGCGATCGCAAATTTTGTGAGAAATGCGGGATTCGCCAAAGGTCATCAAATTATCTGTCATAACTTGCTTTTTTCCATAAGGTGCGGCATACTTTCCACATAAAGTACACTATTCCGACCGATTTGCCGTAGTTTAGAGGGAGTTTAAATTCAGCAGATGTTAAAAGGCTCCAATGGACTTCCAATTACAACAAATTCCTCAGAGGCGGTTGTAGCGATCGAGCGCTTTATCGATGCCTCACTTCGCTATGGGAAAGATGCCCAAGCGATCTTAGATGCAATTGCTGCCGATCCGACTTGCGCGATCGCTCATGCTTACGTAGCCACTTATTACCTCACCCAGGAAAGTGCATCAACTCGCTCTCAAGCTGTACCCTATCTAGCTGAAGCTCAAAAGTACATAGCAGGTGCAACGGAACGCGAACAGCTTTACATCCGTGCCGTCTTAGCTTGGGCGCAAGGGGATATTCAGCAAGCACTCGATCGCCATGAAGAAATTGCTAAAAAATATCCACATGACCTACTCTCGGTTCAAATGGGTCAATATCACTATTTCTATGTGGGAAACTCTATGCGTCTGCTGATGATTGCCCAAAAAGTTCTCCCAGCTTTTCGAAATAATCATTACCTGTACGGTATGATAGCCTTTGGCTTAGAGCAATGCTACCGTCTCGAAGAAGCCGAAGCAGTAGGAAGGCGTGCAGTAGAAATCAACCGTCACGATCCTTGGGCGCAACACGCAGTGGCTCATGTGATGGAAACACAAGGACGGATCGATGAAGGCATCGCTTGGATGGAAAGCTTTAGCGACACTTGGGAAAGTTGCAATTCCATGTTATTGACTCATAATTGGTGGCATATCGCGCTTTATTATTTGGAAAAAGAAGATTTTTCTAAAGTTCTGGCACTTTACGATCGATACATCTGGGGTAGAGCTACCAAAGAATCTTCCAAAGACCAAGTAGGGGCTATCTCATTGCTGTTGCGCTTGGAACTAAGAGGTGTAGATGTGGGTTCTCGCTGGCAAGAACTGGCAACTTATTTAAGTTCTCGCATTGGCGAACATACTTTGCCTTTTCAAGATTTGCATTATGTGTATGCGCTGAAGAAAGCAGAGCAAGACGAACTGTTGCAAGAAATGCTATTGAGCATAGAAACCTACGTCAGTAAAGCATTACCTTTTGTACAAAAAGTTTGGCGGGAGGTAACGCTCCCAGCTATGCAGGGAATGGTCGCTCACGCTCAAGGAAATTGGATTAAAGCTTACGCTCAAATTGGAGCGGTTTTACCACGTCTGCATGAAGTTGGCGGCAGCCATGCTCAACGGGATTTGTTTGAACAGATTTATCTTGATGCCTGGTTGCGTAACGAACATAACCATACGGCACTCCGTTTGCTCAATAAGCGCGTGACATCTCACCGCTATATTCCCTTACGTTCCCATGAATTAACCTTAAGCTACAACACTTTAGGATCGGTACTCAAGGCAAGTTAAACATGAGGAACATTCTGGTCTTGAGCATAAGTAGCTCAAGACTCCCCAATTTCAAAATCCATTTCTACAGCGGCATCATACATCCTACCAATCGGAAAATAATCTTTTAAACCTACAGCAGCATAGCCTTTGATTTGTGCTCGCTCCATTGCCGATTGTAATTCTAGATCTGGATTAAGGAGTGCAAATTTTAACTCATCGATAAATGTTGTTCCTAACCGCTTGGCTGCAACGACAGGTGGCATTGCACATGGACCAAGGGATTCAATTATCCGCAGATGTTGTGACAATTGTGGGGAGTTGCGTAGTTCTTGTTCCAAAACAGTGCTATCAATGACTGAACATTCAGCCAATCCGTCAACGACCCATTCAATAGAACGTTGATGGAAACCTGATGGAATGACTTTGCCAAAAAAGTGACTGGAGTATCCCCCCTGGAGCAGACGATAACGCAGGAGATTATAACCACTGTTAGATCCTTTGTCGTTATAGCACAAGGTTTTTCCTGCTAGATCGTCAAAGGTCTGGATATCGCTGGCAGCATTGACTATTGCATCAGCAAAGTAAACTGGACGCTCTTGATAGCGACTCCCTTGCATCACTGGGGCCACTAATGCTTCTAGTTGAGTAGGGGCAAAACGGTGATATCGAATCAAAGGTAAACCACAAATAAAAGCTATGTCTAATTCCTTATCCAACAGGGCGCGATCGCACAGGGGATCGACAACGCTCTGGACAATCTGCGTTTCTAGCGCAAAGACACGCTCAAGATAAGCACCAACTGAAAAGTAAAACCAAAACATATTAGGTGCTAGATAAGACAACAGCTTCAGGGATTGAGGTCGGCTCATAAAATTTCTTGTTTCTTAAAGTACAGTTTATCTATTGAATTTAGTATTTTAAGGTAAAATTTTTTCAATCTATGCTTGCACGAGCGCTATTGTTCGGGCTTCCTGAATCTGTTTTCTTCATTCTTGCGAAAGTCGCGATCGCTAACAAGTTTCAGCCAAACAAAGTTCATAATTATAAATATCCGCTATCAAATTTAAACGTAACAAAAACCTTTTTCTTCTATTTCGATAGCGGGATGAGATAATTTTAAAAATCTTCAGATGGCGATAAATATGCTCCACGACAATTCTTAATGAAACCAACTGTTTATTTTTTATTTTTTCATTTTTAGATAACCCTTGAGCTTTTTTTGTGAGGAGTTTGATTTCGTTGATGAATTTTTCCAATTTTCTAATATACTTTATTTGCCGAACATTTTATATTTTTTTAGCCTGGTTTCGTTTTTTTTAAAAGTTTGAGTCATACTCTTAGCCTTTACCTACGACAGTGCAGACAATTAATTTGGTTTTTTGCTCGATTACTATTTGAAATTTTAACGTATACTTTTTTCTTACCGCTGTAAAACATTTTTTTAGGACGTTCGATGGGTGTCCCTGTTACATCGACTACCACTACTTCCCAGTCTCACTCTTAGTTTAACAGTGCTTTTTTCCGGCAGACTACAAAGAAGAACTTCAATATCTCATGCAAAAAACTATTTCATCCACTACCAATAATTTATCACCAACTAACCAAGAAAAAACCTAAATTGTAGAAGCAACTGGTTGGATAATTAACGACAAAGGTCAGATGATACTAATAGGTTCTGCGCCAACTACTGTAACCAATAGCTGGCAAACTTTCGTAACTTGTCCAATCATATTAAAAGCAGAATAAGCTAACGAAAAACTTTTTTAAATTTATTGGTAAAATAGCTTTGCATCGTCGCCAAACTATAAAAACTATCTTGGTTTTTTTAGTTCGCTTAGCGTGTGCGGTAACACGATCGTAAACTCCGCTCCTTGACCCGGTGCAGAAACACACTTGAGTTGCCCACCATGTTTTTCCACAACAATTTGATAGCTGATAGATAAACCCAAACCTGTTCCTTTACCTACTGGCTTGGTAGTAAAGAAAGGATCGAAAAGTTTTTGGCATACTTGTTCTGTCATGCCAGGGCCATTGTCGGTAATGGTAATCGCGATCTGAGTAGAATTGATTTTTTCCGTGCGAATTAGGATTGTAGGAGTTTGGATTCTAGATTTCTCCTCTGCTTCTTCTAGTACGTCAATCGCATTCGCAAGCAAATTCATAAATACTTGGTTCATTTGTCCGGCTAAACACTCCACCAATGGTAAATCGCCGTATTTTTTTATTATCTGAATTGCCGGACGATTTGGTTTGGCTTTGATGCGATGTTGCAAAATTAGTAGAGTGCTATCAATTCCTTCGTGAATATTCACCGACTTCATTTCCGCTTCATCCAGGCGGGAAAAGTTCCTTAAACTAAGGACGATTTCCTGAATGCGATCTACACCAACTTTCATCGAAGAAAGCAGTTTCGTTAAATCTTCCATTAGGAAATCGAGTTCGAGCGCTTCTGATTTTTTCTCAATTTCCGGTACGGGATGGGGATAATACTGCTGGTAAAGCCGGACAATATCGAGCAAGCCTTGACTGTATTTATAAGCGTAACCGATATTGCCGGAAATAAAATTAATCGGGTTGTTAATTTCGTGAGCGACACCTGCCACTAGCTGCCCTAAACTGGATATTTTTTCTGTTTGAATCAGTTGAGATTGGGTTTGTTGCAGCTTTTGTAAAGCGAGTTCTAGTTGGCAAGCTTTCTGCCTCTCTCTCGCTTCGCTCTCTCGCAACGCTGCTTCAGCTTCCTTGCGATCGACTATTTCATTGTGCAATCTCTCATTAGTTTGCCTCAACTCGGTGGTGCGTTCTTCCACTCGATTTTCAAGTTCTTCAAAAGCCTTTTTTAGTGCTTTTTCTGCACGATCGCGCTGAGAATCGAGAGTACCCATTTCTTGGGCATTCCACCAAATCAAAACCGCAAAAACGACAACGTTCAATATTCCCAATAAAGATATTCCCATTTCGGCAGTGTAGACGTTAGATCGGTAGCCGGATAAAATTAACCACCCTACAATTGGCGGGACAATTATCGCACTCGGTGACAAACGTCTTGCCATAATCCCACCAGCATTATCGCTGGTGAAAGTTGCCATCAATCCTTTATCCGGACGGGCAAGCAAGATACCTAAGCATAGCAAAATAAATGTGATGGCTGTATGCAAAGCCATCGCTGTAAAAGAAGCTCCCGCTTTGTAAAAGTAGGCATTCCCATAGATATAACCTAAGAAACCCAAAAAAGAAATCAAAAATGCTACCAAGCTAAATGACTGGACTGGACGATAGTTAGGGCGGGGTATATTTAATAGCAATAAAGCAGAACCAAGCAAGAGAAAGTTTAAGGCGGTATTCGGGGCCATTCGCCCCGGATTTGAAGTGTTAACAGCGCTTGGATTGTCTTTAAATAAAAGTTGGTCGATGCCAAAATTTAAATTAAAACCATACTGAATTAAAGTCAGTAGAGCAATAAAAATAACAAAACTGGCACACGCAAAAGCAGTTCTATTAAAATTACTGCGTGTGGAGCGAACTTCCAGTTTTTCATGCCACAACCACAGAGAAGATCCACTGAGAATGAAGCAAATAGATGTGTTCGCTTTCATGCTTACCAGCCCCGGTAAAATGCTTTTGAGGATTTCTATATGAAAAATCCAACCAGCAATAACGACACAACCAATTAATACAACGCTAGTAGCGGCTTTTTTCGAGAAAGATTGCATTGAAGTGATGAGAGATGTTGTTTTGTAAAGTCCCAGCCTTCGCTCGGAAAGTTCCATGTTTTTGTCCTCAAAGGGTGTGATTTTATATTGAACATGAAACTTGGTAAAATCTATGTTCCAAATTTTACAAAGTTACCAAATTATACAATCTTGCGGGTTTATTCCAGTTCCAGTTTTTCCTCAATTCGTCCAAAATCAAGTAGCTGCCCAATCTTTAGTTAAAGCTTTTGATAAATTTAGATAAATGGTTTTTGACTTCTATGAACATTCGCTTCAGAAAAAGTGGAAATATCCACAGGGAAGCCTGTATTGTTTAATCGTTTAAATAAGTCCCTCATGCTTGTCAAGCTTTGATCTAAGGTAAAGCCAAGCCAAAACTTAACAAATAGCCAAGTATTTAGAATAGGATAATCATTTTGAGGTAGTGGAGCCAGTAGGTCTTTGATAAGCTTCGGGAACGAAACTCTCATAGATGCTAATCATAAATAAGTTAGATTTAGCCCAAAATCTATCATATTTTTGGGCTGGTTTTTCTGAGAATTTCTTAACATTCAACATTTTTGTTCATAATCTTCATATTTTAGCGCAAATTTTTGTTTAAAATCAACCATTATCTGTCTAAATGAGCAATTTCAGTCAAAATTTTCTCCCACTTCTAAAAATTCTATATTTTAATTACAGCCAGAGACTTTTTTATTCAGAAGAAATAGGCTGTTAGTTTTGTTGGTTAGTATTCAGCTTGCTAACATTTTATTTTTTACCAGTGCGTTGATAACGAGGATTTTTCTAGCCCATTACAAACAGCGCTTTTTGTCAACCTCTTTTACTGGACTGGCGCTCTAGTCTGTACTACATCCTTTTAGCTTTTCTGGTGGCTGTTTCTACCTGGTAATCTGAGTGCCAATTTTCCAAAAAGACTGGCTCAACGAACTAGTTCTACTTTTTCTCCTGGAAAGTACTACATCCCTCTAACCCTTACCACGTAAAGCTTCTAGCTTATTGCTTCTCTTCACCAAAATAGCGTAAGAACCCCAATTCCGTGATACTCGACACTTACGATCGCATCTTTTATAAAAAAAATCTATTAACTAAGTAATTTTTTTTATCCATACATAAACCTTTTCAAAATATTCTCTGTTCGACTACTTGATAACTCTCCTTTATAGGTAACTTGCCAAAGTAACTGACGAGAGATGAGGTTGGCTAACTAGCTAAAGTTAAAGGCTTGCGTTTTAGTTTTGCTTATGGCATTGTTTTATTTAAGGTTAACCCCTAAAAGTTGATCGATTTACTGTAGTTTAAAAAAAGTAGTAAGAATACTTAATTGCAATGCTCTGCTTAGATGAGTGTTCGATCGCTTTCTTATTAACCAAGTTAACTGATTAACTTAGAAAGCAAGTTCTACTTATTTCGCCGTGCTTTTACTTACACTTCGGTTTTGCTTCAGTACGGAAAAAAGGAAATGTAACTAACTAAATTAGTTGCCATTAAATCGTTCATTTGCCAGTCACCCTGTTAATTTCTTGTAGTCAAGATGTACCAACCTAAACAAAAAACTTTTTTTACATTTTTTCTAACATTTTCCTTGTTTTTTACAAGCAGCTGCTCCAGTAACAATACAGTGGCCAACTCTACTAATAATAATACTTCAGCCAAAAAGATTCTTCGTATATCGATTGGAACGCAAGATCAGACCATTAATACTGTTACAGGTGGAGCGGTTATTCGCGAAGAGAACTTACTAGAAAAGTATCTACCTAAAACGGGGAAATATGCCAATGTCAAGTACCAAATTGAATGGTCAAGTTATACATCTGCTCCACCTCTCACCAATAAAATGCTAGCCAATCAAATCGACATTGGCATGATGGCAGACTTCCCTTCTACTATTAACATCACGACTTTTCAACAGAAAGGAAATGGGGTGAAAACTATTTTTATTGCCACGCTAGGTTACAGCCCTAATGGAGCCGGTAATGCAGTTTTAGTCCCCAAGGATAGTCCCTATAAAACGCTAGCAGATTTGAGAGGAAAAACGATTTCTGCACCGTTTGGTTCTACAGGACACGGAATGTTGTTGAAGGCACTAAGAGACGCAGGTTTAGATCCTCAAAAAGATGTCACCTTAGTTAATCAATCTCCAGAAGTAGGGGGAACTAATCTACAAAAGGGTCAAATTGACGCTCACGCTAACTTTGTTCCCTACGGCGAATTGTTCCCTTTCCGAGGATTTGCGAGAAAGATTTTGGATGGCGCTCAAGCAGGAATTCCGACGTTTCATGGTGTGGTAGTCCGTTCGGATTTTGCTAAAGAAAACCCTGAAATTGTAGTGGCTTACCTTAAGGCTGTATTAGAGGCAAATAATCTATTCCGCGAACAGCCAGAAGTGATGGCTAGCAATATCCAAAAGTGGTCTGGCATTGAAAAAGAAGTGGTTTATATGTTTCTGGGGCCTTCTGGTATTCAAAAGCTCGATCCCAGAATCCAACCTTATCAAATTGAAGCACTCAAAAATAGCGTGCGGACGTTACAGCAGATTCAAAAACTGGATGCCAGTGTCAAGCCAGAAGAAGTTGCGAACTGGGCAGACGAAAGCTACTTAAAGCAGGCAATGACGGAGACAGGAGTTAATTATGATGAGATGGGAAATTTAGCTAATAACTATGTTATCAGCGGCAATGATGCCCTGACCAACGAGCCGATTACTAATCCTAAAATGGCTGCCCAAGTCTGGATTAAGGGAGAGGATAAGGTTATCAACTTTGCCTCAGCTAAAAATATGCTGACCATGCTGCCCAAACTAAAAGCTGAGGGAAAAACGCCGAGTGTAATTTTTGTCCACGACCGCGAACAGGGCTGGAAATTATTTGCCGATAAATCTTTTTATGTCCAGAATGGCGATGAAATTTCTGCATTCTTACTGGAGAAAGATGCTCAGGCTTTTGCAGGAAAATCAGGAACTAAAGTTGCTGACTTCAGTAGCCTTCAGAACCTTTATACTCAAACCGATAAACCTACAGCATTAGTTCCTACTAAACGATGATTGTACTTAGGTGATTTCAGATTTAAGATTGCAGAAAAAGTAAATTTTAAGAATTAAATATTAAATTATACAATTCTGAAATCTAAAATCTGCAATCTTAAATCAAATGGCTGTTGAAGACCTGGAGGTATTAGATGTCTAGCTCCTCTTCTAAACGTTCAAATAGTTCTAAAGTTTACAGTTCGACCAAACTGAGCGGGCAGTTCTCTCTAGCTCTGCTACCCATAAAAGGTAAACTACTCAGACAATTCTTTTCTCTATTCCTTTTCTTTGGTATTTGGCAACTTCTCTGCATTGCTAAGTTTAATTTTTTTATTAGTTTTGAATTTTTGCCGACGCCTATCGAGGTATTGAGTGCAACGCTAAGTTTCTTTACGAGTAATGCCATAATTCACATCAAGGCTAGTGCGATTCGAGTGGTAATTGGTTTTACGATCGCGGCAGCTTTAGGCATTAGTCTGGGGATTCTCATTGGCTGGTTTCAGAAAATTGAAGACTTAATCTTTCTCCCTCTAGAATTACTTAGACCCATTCCAGCCGTTGCTTGGATACCGTTAGCAATCTTGATGTTCCCTACCGCCGAAACGGGAATGATTTATATTACGTTTTTAGGAGCATTTTTTCCGATTTTGATCAGTACAATTCGTGGTGTTGAGAATACTGATGTTGTTCTGTTACGAGTAGGACAGTCTTTGGGTGCCAATCAGTGGTATATCTTCAAAGATATTGTTGTACCTGGAGCAATGCCAAGTATTGCTAGTGGTTTAGTAATTGGAATGGGTAATTCTTGGTTTTGCTTAGTCACTGCTGAGATTCTAGCGGGTCGCTATGGAGTAGGTTACATCACCTGGGAATCTTATGTAACTTCTAATTATCCACCCATTGTGATGGGGATGTTGCTGATTGGCTTGATGGGATTATTGAGTACTTATCTAGTTGACAGATTGACTAAGTTGCTGATGCCTTGGAGAGTGACTAAAAAGGGAAGTACTTAGTTTAATTCACAGAGCATTTTTTACAGGCTTCTAATGTCTTTTATAAGGTTGAACCACGATGACAATATTAGTAGAAAAAAATAATAGGCTGAATTCATTTCAAGGACTTGTAGAAATTGAGGGTTTGTCCGTTGCATTCAAACGCAAAGGATCTTCTATCTCTGTATTGGAATCTATTAACTTTAAAATTAATCCGGGTGAATTTGTTTGCTTGCTGGGGCCATCTGGGTGTGGCAAGTCAACTATTCTTAATTTAATTGCTGGATTTATTAAACCAACCAGGGGTTATGTTTTTGTTGACGGCAAACCTGTAGATAAACCTGGTGCCGATCGAGGGTTTGTGTTTCAGCAATATTCTTTGTTACCTTGGAAAACTACGTTTCAGAATGTTGAATTTGGTTTAAAAGTTCGAGGAATTTCTAAAACAGAACGAAAAGAACGGGTTAATGATTATCTAAATCGAGTAGGTTTATACAAGCATCGTCATTCTTATCCTCACCAACTTTCGGGAGGGATGCAACAACGAGCTAGTATTATCAGAGCGTTGGTTAATTCTCCTTCGGTGTTATTGATGGATGAGCCATTTGCAGCATTAGATGCTCAAACTCGACACATGATGCAGGAATTATTACTCGCGATTTGGAGCGAGTTGAAACCAACGGTGATTTTTGTAACTCACGACATTGAGGAAGCGATTTTTTTGAGCGATCGCATTCTCATTATGGGAGTCAATCCCGGCCAAATTAAAACAACGCTGCCCGTAACTTTACCGCGCCCTCGCCTCCTAGATGATATTTTGTCCCCAGAGTTTGTAAAGTTAAATCGTCAGGTATTTGAGTTGATTCGCGAAGAAACACTAAAGAGTATGGAACTGGCTATCTAAACTGAATTATGAGCCTTCTCCAGAAATTCAGGTTGAATCCATTGATTGAGGTCAATCGAGCCCATATTTTCATTGCCAGGGATTGAACTCAGATCGACAATATGTTGGGCAATCCAATCTGTTCGGATGGTCATTTCTGGAAAAAAGCGTTGAGACTGATTTTTGCGATCGGGACTGCTCAGAATTTGGGAAAGGATTTCTGAATCAACGTTAGTCCAACGACCGATAAGTGACAAAGCAGAAGAGGTTGTCATACACCAATATTGAGCAGCTTTTAATGCTTTTAAGTAAGCAATAACAATTTCTGGATATTGATCCGCTAGAATCTCGCTAGCTAAGACTGCGTGAAAAGCAGGTAAACCGCTCAAATCATCGCTTAGTAAATAACGAAATTTTCCTTGGCGGCAGGCGATCGCATGAAACGGTGCAAAGTGAGCATACCCATCTGCAAGTTGGTTGGGATAGTTGAGGTTAGAGCCATCAAAAATAGCAATTTCGACTTCTGCCAACAGGTTAGCAGTATTGAGCGATCGCATCACCATGCCATGCGCTGAAGAACATCCAGGAACTGCAATTACTCGTCCGCGCAAATCTTCCAAACTGTGCAGCTTGGATTTGTGGGGAACAATCACCGCATTGCAAGAACCGTCGGGATTAGCAGAAACGAAACTAACCAAACGAGTTTTAGTTTGTCGATCGGCAGCGTCATCTGAAGCGATCGCGCTTAGGAGTGAAGGATAATCGCCTAAAAGACCGATGTCGAGTTGTCCCGACTGCAAACCTCTAATAATCGGTGCTCCTAAAGGAAAATCATGCCAATTGATTTTATATTGAGTGCTACTGTAGCGACCCTCGCGTGGTAAAAAATGCTCTAGGAGTCCCAAACGTTGGATAACTAAACCTCCGGTAACTGTGGGAATTGTGGCATTTTGTACCCCAAGGTTGAGTACGATCGTGTTGGGGCGTTGAGAGTTATTGGAATGGACAATAAAATTAGGCGATTTTAAGCGAATAGGTGAGGCTTGATGCGATTCTAAAGACACTGAATTAGAGGAATTCGCCGTAGATTGAATCAAAGCAACAAACTTTTCAATCGGATTTAAACTGCGGGATTTACGATTTGTGTGTTGGCGTAGCTTGCCACAAGACATATCGCTATTGGATAGTACCGACTGACTTAATTGTTGTGGCAATAACAAAAAGACATTACTTTCTAAGGGAAATTCTTGCAAAGAAATCGAAACTAAAAGGTTAGATTGACGTTCCGCTTTAAAGTCAAAACTAGAGGCAAATCCCAAAAAGTTTCCTTGAGTTAAATAGGTTCGCATCAAGCTGGGCGTATCCACAGTTTCAACTTTCGAGAAATCAGCTAAGGATATCCCTAATTCTGTTAGACGAGATTCTAACACTAATCGATTCGGTGTATCTGGAGGCAGCACTACCCAAGCATATTTCTGTAAATCCTTCAAACTTAACCATTTGTTTTTAGCTAGGGGATGTTTGGCAGTGAGGATAAGGGAATATTGAAAGGATGCGATCGCTGTTGCTGATATCTCCGTAAATTCTGCAAAACTCAGTTCGGAAATTCCCACATCAATTTTATTATCAATAATAGCTCGGTAAAGAGACTCTGCCGATTCAAAGATCGAGCATTGAATCTGGATATCGGGATATTTCTGACGGTACTGAAAAATTAATGGTGGCACCCAACCTTCACTGATTGAAGCAGTGCAACCAATTTTTATTTGACTATTTTTTCCTTGTTTGATCTCTTCAATTTTATGCCTCAATTGATTTTCAATTTCAATCAGTTTTTGTCCTTCTTTAAAGAGAAACTGACCGACCTCAGTTAATTGAACTCTTTTCCCCGATCGATAGAAAAGTGAAGTGCCAATCTCAGTCTCTAAAGATTTAATTTTTGCACTGACAGCCGGCTGCGTTAGATTTAGCGTATCTGATGCTGCTGTAAAACTTAAATGCCGAGCGACTTCTAAAAAAACTTTAATTTGATAAACTTCCACGAGCTTAAAACCTTGCTTTATGTCTAAACTTTGGTTCCAGTTTCCTTGTTATCGAAGTATTTTATCAGTTCATAAAAAAAATGGATTAAAAATAAGTAATTTTTGATACAAAATGAGAGTAGAAATTTTAAACGACATTTAATATCAGTATCAGCAGCCACTAATTTAATTCTTTCGACTGCTTATGGCTCGAATCCAAGGAATAGTTATCGCTACCAGAGGGGAGTTTTGAGTGGATACACAACGGATTAAGACAGACGTTCTAGTTATCGGCGGTGGAACGGCTGGAACGATGGCAGCGATTAAAGCAAAGCAGGCAAATCCAGAAGCAAATGTTTTAATTCTGGAGAAAGCAAATATTCGTCGCAGTGGTGCGATCGCAATGGGAATGGATGGCGTTAACACTGCTGTAATTCCCGGTCACTCAACACCAGAACAGTACGTCCGCGAAGTCACCATTGCCAACGATGGTATCCTCGATCAAAAAGCCGTATACCAAACAGGCAAACTCGGATTTAGTGTCATTCAAGAATTGGAAAGTTGGGGCGTCAAATTCCAGAAGGACGCTCAAGGAAACTACGACTTAAAACAAGTACATCGAGTGGGTAAATATGTTTTACCCATGCCAGAAGGTAAAGACTTAAAAACCATTCTTACCCGACAAGTTAAACGCCACAAAGCGAATGTAACCAACCGAGTAATGGCAACTCGAATTATAGTCCAAGATGGACGTGCTATTGGTGCCGTTGGTTTCGATGTTCGCAATGGAGATTTTGTCGTCATTCAAGCCAAGGCAGTTATTCTTTGTACGGGTGCTTGTGGACGGTTAGGACTACCAGCTTCCGGCTACCTTTACGGCACTTATGAAAATCCCACTAATGCCGGAGATGGCTATTCAATGGCCTATCATGCTGGGGCAGAACTTTCTAACATTGAATGCTTCCAAATTAATCCCCTAATTAAAGATTACAACGGCCCTGCCTGCGCTTACGTCGCGGGGCCATTCGGTGCTTATACTGCAAATGCAGAAGGTAATCGCTTCATTAATTGCGATTACTGGAGCGGTCAAATGATGCTAGAAGTTTGGAAAGAATTGAACTCTGGCAAAGGGCCAATTCAACTTAAAATGACCCATTTAGATGAGGATACGATTTCAGAAATTGAATCAATTCTTTGGGCGAACGAACGCCCCAGTCGAGGCCGTTTTCATGAAGGCAGAGGCGAAGATTACCGCACCCACGGCGTTGAAATGAACATTTCAGAAATAGGACTGTGTAGCGGTCACAGCGCCTCTGGTGTACGGGTAAATGAAAAAGCAGAAACAACCGTGCCAGGGTTGTATGCAGCAGGAGATATGGCAAGCGTTCCCCACAATTATATGATTGGGGCGTTTGTCTTTGGATTGCTAGCAGGAACTAATGCCATTGATTACATAGAAGGACGAGAAAATGTTGAACCAGATGCAGACTTTTTAGAAACAGAAAAAGCTCGAATTTACAAACCACTCAATCAGCCAAATGGAATTCCGCATACTCAGGTCGAATACAAATTGCGTCGATTAGTCAACGATTATTTGCAACCTCCCAAAGTTAGTAACAAAATGGAAATCGGGCTGCGATATTTTGAGCGCTATCACGAAACTTTGGACATGATGGGTGCGAGAGACCCTCACGAACTGATGCGTTGTAACGAAGTTCACTTTATTCGAGATTGTGCGGAAATGGCAGCACGCGCTTCTTTGTACCGCCGAGAAAGCCGTTGGGGTCTTTACCATTACCGTTTAGACTACCCAGAAAAGAACAACGACGAGTGGTTCTGCCATGTGATTTTAAAAAAGGCTGATTCTGGAGAGATGACCTTGTTCAAACGTCCAATTGAACCTTACGTTGTAGATGTTGATTTAAAGCAAGAAGTGTACAACGTTGCCGTTCGCTGACCTAGCATCTGCGTACCCTGCAGGAAGCCCCTAGCACCTCTATATCTGCGTGCATCTGCGATTAATCCGATCCAAAAAATAAACTATCCAAACCTATGGCTTTAGCAACACAACGAGTCGATGTACCTGTCATTGTAGACGAATCAAAATGCCTGGAAAAATGCACGGCTTGTATTGAAGTTTGCCCATTAGATGTACTCGCAAAAAATCCAGAAACAGGTAAAGCTTACATGAAATACGACGAATGCTGGTTCTGCCTGCCTTGCGAAAAAGAATGTCCAACCAACGCGATTACAGTACAAATTCCATTTTTGTTGCGGTAGAGGAATGAAAATGTTTGCGGATACAGATTCAGAATTGAAGCAGTGGCTAGAGATGTTGCGATCGCCTAACTTAAGCGATCGCTTAGTTGCCATCAAAACCCTACAACATCTGGGGGAAGAAGAAGCTTTAGAACCCCTAATTGCCGCGCTACAGGATGAGAGTCCAGCCGTGCAAAAGCTGGCAGTCACAGCCCTTTGGGAACTAGCAAATCCCAAAGCAGTTCCGGCATTGGTAGAATGTCTTGCCTCACCCGATGAAGAAATTCGTAGCGAAGCATTATCAGCATTAGGAGAATTAGTTTCTCAAGACAATTTATTATTGCTATTAGATAGCATTCATCGAGATGATATTAACGTCCAACTGAATGTCTTGATTTTGTTGCGTAAAATTCACGATGCTCAATCACTACCATACATTTTACCATTCTTCCGATCGGAAAATCCAACCTTACGGGAAGCAGCCGTTACAACTCTGCGCTATCTCAATCAAGTAGAACGATGCCAACCTGCTTTAGCATTAATTTCCGATCCAGATGAGAGTGTACGTCGGGCTGCTACACTTACGCTAGGACATTTAACAGATGCAGAAGTAGTTCCCTTACTTTGTCAGGCATTAACTAATGATTCTGATTGGCAGGTGCGCCGAAATGCTGCTAAATCTCTGGCACTTCATACCTCTACTGAAGCCTTTCTCGCGTTAGGAGTTGCATTGGAAGACGAACACTGGCAAGTGCGAAAATTTACATTGCAAGTGCTGCAAAAAACACCTGATAATCAGTTTATGCCAGCTTTAATTAAAGCTTTGACGGATGAGTATTCGGACGTGCGGCGAGATGCAGCGATCGCGCTTGGAAATTTGGGAAATCCAGCTGCATTAAATGCCCTTCAGCAATCTTTAGATGACCCAGACCGGGATGTGTGTATTTATACGCAACGTGCCATCAACAAAATTCAGAAATTGATGCAAGAAACTTCAAATACTTAGTTTTTCGGAGATTTCTTGCCCGATGTTATTTTTAAAGCATAAAACCATAGATCGAACACAGATGAGTGCAGATAGAATTACTGATGATGACAAGAGGCTTAATCAATTAGTTGAATTGCAACGCCAAGAAGTGATTGAATGTCTCAAACAAGTTATTGAGCCTATTCTCAAAAATGATATTATTACTTTGGGAATGGTACGCAATTTAAGAGTTGTTGATAACTATATCTATCTGCGTTTATATGTAGGTTCTCATCAACATTATTTGCAAAAACAAATTCAATCGGTTTTATCGCCTTTAACCTGGTGTAAAAAGGTTTATGTTCAACTTTGTACTATTCCAGGTGTCAAAATCACCTTGGCAATTTCCAGCGGAAAGGGGGGCGTTGGTAAATCTACGACTTCAGTCAATTTAGCCGCCGCTTTAAAGCAGCAAGGCGCAAAAGTTGGCTTGTTAGATGCGGATGTTTACGGCCCTAACGTACCGCAAATGTTAGGTTTAGGGCAATCTGATGTGAAGGTAATAGAGACGGATAAAGGTCAGCGCTTTCTTCCTTTAGAAGCGCACGGTATTAAAGTTATGTCCGTTGGTTTGTTAGCAGAACCCGACCATCCTCTAGCATGGCGAGGGCCAGTTTTACACAAAATCATTACTCAATTTATTCAAGAGGTACAGTGGGGAGAACTAGACTATTTATTAATCGATCTGCCCCCCGGTACTGGAGATGCTCAGATTACGATTATCCAAGAAAGCCCTATTTGTGGCGTTATTTTAGTAACAACTCCTCAACAGGTTGCAGTTGCCGATGTTAGACGTAGCATTCGTATGTTTCGTCGAGTTGGCGTTCCCGTTCTTGGCATTATTGAAAATATGAGTTATTTAATTTGCGGTCAATGTGGCGATCGCACTCCTATCTTCGGTAGCGGTGGTGGTCAACAGTTGGCTGATGAACTGCAAGCGCCTCTGCTGGGACAAATTCCTATCGATGCGCGAATTTGTACCGGAGGAGATACCGGACAGCCAATGCCATTAACTGAACCCAATGCGATCGTCAGTCAGGTGTTTGGGCAAATTGCTGTAGCAATCGATTCCACATTCAGTAGAAGAATGTCCGCTAAAATCCAATCAACTAACTGAATTGATTAATTTAGATTTAGTAATCAAGTTATTATTGCAGATTGGTAGCAGGTAGTGGTTAATGGGACATAGCATCTACTGCTTACTACACAAAGACTTGCTTATAACGCTTCCTGACACAGATCTGGAAGTGCCACAGAGATCACGCATCACCCAATTTAGCTGCAAAGTAACTGATTAAAGAACGTAAATATAATCCGATCGCAGTTCCCACCAAAGCGCAAAAAATCCAAACCCAACCATGCACGCTTGTGGAAGCAATTCCCCCAAAGAAAGCACTAACATTGCAACCAAAGCCAAGAAATGCGCCATAGCCCATAATTAAACCACCAAGTAAAGTAGTTACGATCGCCCTAGTTGAAAGTTGAAATTTAAGAACCAACTTTCCTGCTAAAGCTGCTGCTAGGGTTCCTCCTAACACAATGCCAATATTCATCAAAGAACTAACATCTGCCAACACCCCTTGACTAAGAGCTTGTTTTGCTGCGCCATTACTCCAGAAAGTGCTTGAAGTAGGATTCCAGCCTAGCCAAGTAGCAATTTGTGCTGCCCAAACTGCGAAACCCCAAGTAATTCGCCAGGGTTGTCCAGAAACAATTAATGTTAACCAATTAAGTACAGCTAGTGCAACTGCGCCTGTTAACAATGACCAAGGACCATAAATAAATGAAAAGATTTGCGATTTTAGATTTAAACTATTCAATTGGGACAGGATGTCGTTTTCTTTTCTGTTTGGAGTCCCCTTGTACCCGTCCGCTCGAAAAACCACGGGGTTTCGGACAAACAGCAGGAGTACCAATCGTGCGAATAATTCGGTAGAAGTCTCGTTGAATCAAACTAGGCGTGACAAAATGATGAGTTTTTTTGTGATAAGATTTTTCCCAAGCGCGAGGTAAGACTTCCACTAAATTTCTAGCTGCCCACAATTGGATATAAGCCAGCTGCGTTAGTTGAACCCAATTTTCCTCATGTTCTACATCTGGGGTTTGAAAAGAATTCATCAACAAACGTTGTTTACTAAAACGCAAAGTATGTTCCATATCAAATCGTTGTCGGTAAGAGAGATAGCAATCCATAATAGTTAACTCATTTCGGCGTTGACCAAGTACAATTAACCACATTGGATGCCATAATTGCTGGCTAAATTCATCCGTAACTCTCACCTGTAATAAAGTAAAAGGATGTTTGTGCATTGGATATTCTTTAGTCCCACGCATCAACATTTGATGCCAAGCAGAAATGTTTAATTGCACTACTCGCCCCCGGCGAGTAGTAAAATTTGTCTTTACTGTTTCATCAGGTTGATGCCAAGTAGATTCATCTTTTAAATCAAATCGCTCCCCATACCTTTTTTTGAATTCAAAATTCAAAAGGCAAAATTCAAAAAGAAGAAAAGAAGCAATTTTGAATTAATAATTTTGAATTTTGAATTGTTTTGACTCGTTGGGTGCTTAAAGGAATTGACCAAGGGATATTTTGAGTGCTTTCTGACTCTGGTAAAAATGATAAAAGAGAGTACTGATGCCCGATATTAATCGGTTTATTGCCTTTAATAGTATGAGGTTGATGAATATATGTCCGGTCTGGTAAGGTAGGGGAAAATGGGCGTGGGATGGGGGTTGTGTCCAAACCAAGTAAATGAAAATTGCGGTTAGTCGGGGCTTTAATTAGTGGAGAAAGCGTTTGAAGTAGAGATTTTTGAAATTCTTTTCTTTCGGCTACTGCTTTGGTCGGGCTACTCGGCACAAAAAATTGTCCAATCGCTTTATATAAAGCACTGTAACCTCGCCGAAACGAAGGATGTTCACATAATTCCACTGGGGTTGTAGCCGTGGTGTTTCCAGAAAGCGCATCAAGTAAATCCATCACACTATCACGACTACTAGGAAATAAAGTATACAAATTTTGGCGAAATAGTTGCAATTGTGCGAGTTGGTCTTCACAGGGTATAGTAGGCATAAAAATTTGGAAATACTCTCCTTGATTTAGACTTAATTAATCGCGAAGTATTCTAACATTTAATTAGGAATTTTTTTAGTAATCTGTCAAAGTATGAATCGCCATAAACCAAAACTAGCTCCCGATTTAGCGAAAAGAGCAGAGCGTCTTACTGCTACTATTGCTGCTTTAAAAGTGAAAATTCAAATTATTAGAATTAGCTCACTTGAATTGAAGTATAGAAAGCACCCTCATCGTAGGTGCGGCATCTTCTTACGGTGATTGTTTCTATGACATATACCCATCATTAGGAGTGATGCGAGTTCACCTGATTAGCTGATTTCAGCAATTAGAAAACCTATCTCCCGCATTTCTCACAAAATGTGCGATCGCCAACCATAAAAGCCTTACTAGATAAGGGTTTCAGCGTGCAAACACCTAGTTTCCACATCCAACAGTGTGTGAACTGGTATCAATTCAAAATTATTAGGAATTAGAAGGGTAAGAAATAAAAGATTAACCGCGTTTTTCTGATGATAATTAAATTACTTAATCATCAATTAACAGGTAAACATATCTGTTATAATTGAGGAGTAAAAAAATAATATTCCTCAGTTTATGACTCCCAATTCTCAAAAAAAAGCAAGTAAAAAATTCAACTTGGGAAAAGTTAAAGGAAAAGAAATCATCGCGAATTTTTCGGGAGGGAGAATCACTTCAAATGCCGGAATTTTCTTAATAGCCGAATTAGATAAAAAGTTAAAAATTAGCAAGGGATTTGCTAAATGTTTTCAAGATTATAGAAATTCATTTTATATAGATTATTCAGTCGAGCAATTAGTCACCCAAAGAATTTATGGACTCGTATTAGGTTATGAAGATGTCAATGACCACGACAAATTACGTGATGATGCAGCTTTAGCTATCGCCTTACAAAAACTTGATAAATTAGAATCAAATCAACGAACTTTA
>DATNQN010000117.1 GCA_036703985.1 Leptolyngbyaceae cyanobacterium | reverse complement strand
TGGAATCTCTAGATTTATTTAGTGAACAAACTGCTAAATTAATGTCTTTAAGTCCTCATAAATTACCTTATTATCAACGAGGTCGTCGCGCCGAAACGCTTATCCAATCTACCTTTGAGCTATAGTTGTCGCCCCGTCAGGCTAACTCATATAGATATTTTAGGTCTGGTTCCTCAATCGGAATATTATGAGTAAACTCCAAAGCAGTTTCATGCCAGCCTTGACTCATTTCTCCTGCCCAGTTAACATGAAGTTTGGCTGATTTAGAGATCGAATAAGCTTTGCTGAGTAGTAATATCCCTAAAATCTCTTGAGGAGTTTGTGAATTATTTACTAACCACAAGAGAAAGCTTTTCGGAAAATTTGCCAAAATATCGACTTCCAAATTTTCTAAAAATGCTAAAGGAAGTACAGGGTTATGTAAAACTTCTTCAGGAAACTCTTTACTTAATCGTAGCAATAATTCAATCGGACTATTGGGATTAACAGCTAAAGCTTGTTTCACTTTGAGAGATTCGATTTTTTCTAACTCCAGTAATACGTCAGGTGAAGTATTTTCATTAGCAGCTAAAGCTATCCATTTTTGGACTTCTTGTTCGGGAGTTAATTCTAAGTTCATACTTTCTCCTTGAAAATTGCTAATGAGAAGCAAGCCCTAACATATTCCAAGATGAAGTACACCACAAACTAGATTTCTTTGAAAAATCGGTTTGTAGTGTACTTCATGCAACTGAAGTAACACTGAGCGATCGCTTTTTAAATTAGGGTAATTGGTTCCTCAATGATGAAATCTGACCCGATCAAATATAGATTGTTTGATAAAGTAACAAAGTGACCGCCACCGACCGATCCACTGGAATCTGGATTGTAGAAACCCGCTGTACTACCATTGGCATTGTAAAACAATTTGCCATTGGTATAGTTGTAGACAATGATTGCACTACTGGTTGCTGCTGCTGCATCGCTAGTGACACCAGCAAACTCACTCCCAACACTAAATCCTGTTCCAGCTAAACTTTGTAAAGCAGTAAAAGTTCCCTTATTCAGAACAATTTTATCGCTCTGTTGCCAGCTAAAATCGGTAATAGTATCTACCCCGATATCGCTACTTCTAAAAGATCTGTAGGTATTGTAGAGAAATCGATCGGCCCCAAGTCCGCCAGTTAGTAAATCATTGCCAGCATCACCAGATAGCCAATCGTTACCTACTTCGCCGTAAAGACTGTCTACCCCATTACCACCAGTTAAATTATCATTGCCAGCACCGCCATAAACAGCATCATTCCCGTTACCACCATTTAAGTAGTCAGCGCTCAAATCGCTATCAGTGCTAAACCAAGTAAAATCGCCTCCATATAAGACATCATTACCATCTCCACCGAATAAATTGTCAGATTCTTGTCCACCATAGATAATGTCATCATCAGCTTCTCCATAGAGGTTGTCGTTACCCGCCTCACCAAACATGGCATCATTTCCCGTACCCCCAAAAAGCCGATCGCTACCGTTTTCGCCAAAAAGAAAATCGTTACCCCCCTGACCATATAAGTAATCATCACCTGTTCCTCCATACAGGTAGTCATTACCGAGGCCAGCATACATGGTATCGTTGCCTGCTAACCCATAGAGATTATTGTCCGCATAGTTACCAGTAATAATATTGTTAAGTTCATTGCCATTGGCATTTCTTGGAGGAGAATCATAAATTATGCCAATAACGCCGTCTGAACCTGAATCAATGTATCGCACATCGCCTAAAGTCAAATTCTCTACATTGGCGGCCAGCGTATAGTTATCGATGTACGCTATAACTCTATCGATGCCTTGATCGGCATATTCAAAAACTTGGTCACCAGCATCCATTACTACCAAAATATCGTCGCCAGTGCCACCGTAGAGTTGATCGTTTCCTACTCCTCCGTTGATGTAATCATTACCGCTTTCTCCATAAATGACATCACTGCCTTGTCCTGCATCGATCGTATCGTTCCCCGTTCCTCCATACAATTGGTCATTGCCGCTTCCACCATCGATATAGTCATTTCCGCCGTAGCCATATGCGATATCGTTTCCTTTTTTAGCAAAGATATCGTTATCGTTATCCGTGCCTTTGATTTTTCCATGCCAAGGATCGAAATAGTCGGCGAAATCAACCGAGTCATTATCGCTGTAGTCAGTGCCGTAAATATTAGGTACCAAAGTGCGATCGGTCATGGTTGCTTCTCCTTACTTTATCCAAACTTAGTTATCTAAGAAGCAATAGTTCTGAGCAGTAGAGAGCTATGCAAGGATAAAGACGATCGCCACTAAATTTATTCTCTTAGCTTCCACTTAATTGATCGATCGTATAATACAGCTTGTCCCAATTCAATATTCTTTGTCCTGACATCACTGTATTTAAAAGCTAAAGCGCATTTAAATTGTATCTTGCTGGTGCTAGGCAAAAACCGTAAATCGCTCTCCCCATCCCCCCACCTCCCCACCTCCCTATCAGCCTGAGTATTAAAATTAAATGCGTGGCAGCTTATCTACTTCCCCCTGGCGTACAAGAACGAGGGGAATTAGTTGGACAATTAAGTTGAATGACTAAGTGTAAATTATCTATATTCTTAGTCATATTGTGAGAAGAAGTTAATTCAAGAGGAACTGCTTGAACTGATTGAACACAAGTAAAAACAGTTAAGCTCATCACTACGCAGATACTTGAAATTTGAAAACGATCGAACATAAGCTTTTCTCCCATCGATCCTACAAAAGAACGAATTCAGCGTGTCTGTGCAGAATCGGCTGATTCCAGCCACCACATCAAAAAGCTGAAAGTCTTGTACAATAAGAATCCAAGCGCTTGAATGATTTAAGCTTAAGTGGTTCGCCAACTCGAACAGAGGATGATCTGATGCAGACGATCGGCAATTTTGACAAAGACAGGAACATCTGCAAAGCCAGCCGTAGAAAGGTTTTGAGAAGCAAGAATCCTCGAAGTAGCCGATCGTCTTCCACGATATGCCGATCATCCGCACTAGTGCAGCGCGGCAAAAATAACCCACCAGTTTCATTCTTAATT
>DATNQN010000116.1 GCA_036703985.1 Leptolyngbyaceae cyanobacterium | reverse complement strand
CCCCCCATCCCCCCATCCTCTTTCCCCATCCTCAAAAGCAGTAATTCTAGGATATGGTGGAGCAGCTAGAGCAGTGGTGGCAGGTTGTTCTCAGTTAGGAATAGGGCAAATAAAAGTAGTCGGTCGAAATCCCCAAAAGTTAACTAATTTTGTAGATAGCTGGCAAAATTATGACTTAAAGGGAAATTTGACCGGACATAATTGGGAAGAATTATCAAATTTGATATCAGAAGCAGATTTATTGGTAAATACAACTCCGATCGGAATGTATCCTCACGTTGATGAGTCTCCGGTGAGCGCAGATGAGATGGCAAAATTACCAAAGAATGCGATCGCGTATGATTTAATTTACACTCCTAATCCAACTCAGTTTCTCAGATTAGCAAAAGAACAAGGTGCGATCGCGATCGATGGTTTAGAAATGTTGGTACAACAAGGAGCAGCCGCCTTAAAAATTTGGTTAGAAAATGAAGATGTACCTGTAAATGTAATGCGACAATCTTTAAGACAACATTTGGGATTAAGTTGATCGAAATCTGTGATTTGTTCGTAGTGAGGACTTTAGTCCTCATTCTAAGGACTAAAGTCCTTACTACAAACTATGGTTATACAAACGGGCTTGGTATCAATCTAAAATAGTTTTGGCCACCGCCAATTATATTGGTTCCAGTCGTAAATTCCTTGAATTTCGTATTCTCTACCGTTATCAAAGCGGATGATGCAAGAGGTGTAGTCGCTTTCATCCATTTCATTAATCTGAATTACCGTGCAAGGAAACCATTCCCGTTTGCATGGGCCATTTTCTTGCACCCATTCCCATAAACGATTGCAAACTTCGATGCGATCGCCTACTTTTAGTTTCAAGATGCCATCTGCCGTGCGATCGTAATATTCAGCTAAATGCACTGGCTTCACTCGATTCAGCCATTGTAAGCCATAGCGATCGCGAATAAACTGCACTGCACCAGAGTCACGACTATTTAGCCAATCATTGAGAAACTTTATTTTCCAAGCTTGATTCTCTCTTCCCTGTTCCTTAACGAATTCAAGCAACGCATCCCGTTCCTCAGCAGTCAATTCATCCAGTGGATTAGAAGTATCCAGCTTACCATTAAGAGTTTCTGGCAAACCCTGCTGGAGGCGAAGTAATTCCTCCGCCACTTGTAGTAATAGCTGTTTCTGCGTCTCTGTCAGGGGTGAATTAGCGGCATCACAGCGAGCAAAGGCTGCTTGTAGCGCTGCTTCAATTTCAGCTTTCTTCATAGCCGACCTGTCGCCCATACTGAAATTTACCACATCTTAATTAATGTGGTGGCAAAATTTGTTTGGCGATTGCTAACTAATAGTAGTTTCTTAACTATTACAAAAATTAGCAAATTCAGCCCAAACCCGGTTGTCCGAGATTCAGGGTAAGCTGAAGTTTAAGCCTGCAAACGATTAATTTTTGGTACAGCTTATGCGGTTTCGAGCTTTTAAAGTCTTGTTGATTTCTTTATCGATCGTGATTCTTACTTGGGTAATGACCCCACCCGCCTGGGCATTAGTACAAATCGAACTAACCGACCTTTCTTATCAAGAGTGTCCACAAGAACTAGCAACAGGAGCATCTGTCAGCGGTACCGGCATGGATGCTAAATGTTTCCTGATTACTGGCAAAGCAGTCAATAAATCTGGTAAATATGTCCGCAATGCCGATATTTTCGGGCGAATTTACGATGCAAATAATAATACCATAATGCAGAACCGCACTCGTCTGGGGTCTATTGAGGAAGTGCCACCGGGAGTGAGCGATTTTGAGTTGAGAATTTCCGTAGCGGCTAATCAGCCAACACCCCTTCAGTTAAAGCAGTTTAAAGCTTCAGGTTTTACTGGAGTAGTTCGTCGATGACAGCTTAGTAGTGAAGTTCTAAGCAAAACTCAGCGACCACTCTATGTCAAAGCATTGCTTTGCATGAGGGTCGCCCAATTAACGTTGCAGTTAATAACCGTACATCATCGCGGAGGCTGGCAGTTGCACCAAAAGTTGAGCGATAAACTGGAGGAGAAAAATTGCCAAAATAGGGGAAAAGTCAAAACCCCCTAGAGGAGGAATAAAAGAGCGGAAGACATTGAGATAGGGATCGGTTAGCTGGCTGAGCCATGAAAAAGGCGCATCGTACCAATTGACGTTGGGGAACCAGCTTAATAGAATCCGAATAATTAGCAAAACTACGTAGATATTGACGAAAGTAACCAGTGTTTTGATTAGCAGCAAGACTGTGGCATCCATGATTTGTAAAGCTTCTTGTGAATTTTCAAAGGTAACTTAGCTTGACTTTAATTTAACCGATATCCGCTCGTTTGCGATCGCGCTGCTGCTTGGCTGGGGTCGCAGCAGGTAGCTTTTTACTGCAAAGCAACGAATAGAGATTTTGATTTGGCGATCGATCCTTACTTAACAAAGCATCTCAGTAATAAATGCTACTAAGTATTACCATTCACATTACCAAGTTGCTGGCGTACTTCGTCAATTGTCTGATTTAATTGAGCAATCTTATCTTCTAAACTGCGCCGCGCTACTTCAATCCTCTGTTCGGAAGCACTTTCAAGTTGACGCTTATTGCTTTTATCAACTTTTAAGTCGGAAGGGTCAGTACTCAAAATCGGTGCTTCTGTATCGGCAGATTCGTTATTAATCCGAGAAGCTAGCAGTGTTCCCAGTATTCCGCCGACTACGCCACCAACCAAAGAGCCCGCCAAAAATCCTACTGCAAAACCATCACGCTGACTCATATCAAAATATTTATTGGATTTGAGATTTTAGATTTGTTGAGTACAACTTTTTTCAGCTTACCTGCTGCCACTCTCTAATGGTACTACTGCTGGAGGGAGTAAGGGGGATGGGGAGCAGGGGAGCAGGGGAGAAAATTGTTTATTTTATACTTCATCCTTCATCCTTCACACTTCATCCTTCATCCTTTTTCCTTTTCTCTAAGTACCGAAGGCTCGATCTCCAGCATCTCCTAAACCGGGTACGATGTAACCGTGACTGTTTAAACCTTCATCGATCGTAGCGGTGTAAACAATTAAGCCGGGATAAGCCACACTCAATTTTTGCAAAGCAGGGGGAGCCGCTACCACGGAAATAATCCGCACCAGAGCAGGATCGATACCGCGAGAAGTTAATTCTGCCATCGCTGCCATAATCGATCCACCTGTTGCTAACATCGGCTCGGTGATGACTACTCGCGTTTCCGGTTTAAACTGGGCTGGCAATTTGTTCAAGTAGCAACTCGGTTCTAGCGTCTCTTCATTTCGCACCAAGCCGAGATGATAAGTAGAAGCTAACGGTAATACTGTTTGCGCTCCGTCTAATAATGCCAATCCTGCCCGGAGAATCGGTACTACGATTGTGGGTATTTCTGGATTGACAAACGTGGCAGGACATTCAGCTAAAGGTGTCTGTACGGTAGTTTCTATAGTGGGTAACCAATCTCTTACCGCTTCATAAGTCAGCCAGCGTCCCAGTTCCGTCATGGCACTTTTGAATAGTACTGATGGCGTTTGGACATCACGAGCAACGCCTAGCCAGTGTTTGACTAAAGGATGGGGCGGAACGTAGACACGTAACTGAAGAGTCATAGGAATTTTAGATTTTCGATTTTAGATTTGCGATCGCGCATCAAACCTGAAATATCATACTCCTTTCCGCGATCTTTAGGGCTTACACATTTTGGCGAAGTAATGAGCAGAGGAGCAGGGGAGCAGGGGAGCGGGGGAGCGGGGGAGCGGGGGAGCGGTGCTAACAATTGAAAATTATTCCCAATAGTATTGACATTTCTTCTCAACAAGGGTTATATTAACTTTCAGTGTTCTCCTCTCTCGTGTTCTCTTCTTTGAGGAACGGCAGGCGGGCTCGGTCAGCAGTAGCGGATAGAGTCCGTACTTTTTTTTTGGTAGCGATGCGTAACAAATAATTTGAGGCGTTAAACTCTAATACGTGCCAGATAGCTTTCTAGATTACTGACCCCATGCCTTCTGCTTCCATGAAAAATCAGTTATTGTCTCCTCAAACTAGCTCGCGAGAACCAGATTTTGATGTCATCGTCATTGGCTCCGGTATAGGAGGTTTGGTAACGGCGACTCAGCTAGCAGCGAAGGGCGCATCCGTGCTGGTGCTAGAACGATATCTCATACCAGGAGGAAGCGCTGGCTACTTCGAGCGGTCAGGCTACCGATTTGATGTCGGGGCTTCTATGATATTTGGGTTTGGCAAGCAAGGCACCACAAATTTGTTGACCCGTGCCCTAGATGCCGTGAATGTCAGTCTGGAAACCATTCCCGACCCAGTACAAATTAACTACCACCTGCCAGACGGTTTAGATTTAAGAGTTCATCGCAACTATGAGAAATTTTTGCAAGAACTAATTGATTATTTTCCCCACGAACAACAAGGTATCCGTCAGTTTTATGACGAATGTTGGAAAGTGTTCAACTGCCTGAACGCGATGGAACTACTCTCATTGGAAGAACCGAGATATTTGATGAGAGTGTTTTTCCAACATCCTTTGGCTTGTTTAGGTTTAGTGAAGTATTTGCCCCTCAATGCCGGGGATATTGCCCGTCGATATATTCAAGACCCCATTCTGTTGAAATTTATCGATATGGAATGTTACTGCTGGTCGGTTGTACCGGCAGATCAAACACCGATGATTAATGCTGGGATGGTATTTTCCGATCGACATTACGGCGGAATTAATTACCCAAAGGGAGGCGTAGGTCAAATTGCCCAAAAGCTGGTGGAAGGATTGGAAAAAGCAGGCGGTCAAATTCAGTACAAAGCTAGAGTAAGCAATATACTAAAAGAAAATGGCCGAGCAGTAGGAGTTCAGCTTGCTTCCGGGGATGTTTATCGGGCTAAACGCATAGTTTCTAATGCAACTCGCTGGGATACTTTTGAAAAATTAATGCCACCGGAAGAAATGCCTGCTGTTGAAAAGAAATGGCAACAGCGTTATCAAAAATCTCCTAGTTTTCTAAGCGTACACTTGGGAATTGCCGCAGATGTTCTGCCCATCGGTACTGATTGCCACCATATTTTGTTAGAAGATTGGCAGAAAATGGAGGAACCGGAAGGCACTATTTTTGTTTCGATTCCTACTTTGCTTGACCCAGATTTAGCACCAGAAGGTCATCACATTGTTCATACTTTTACTCCTAGCTGGATGGAAGATTGGCAGGGATTATCTCCTAGCGAATACGAGCAGAAAAAGGAACAAGCAGCTGAACGTATTATTCATCGACTGGAAAAGATTTTTCCTGGCTTAGAACCAGGTTTAGATTTTATGGAAGTGGGAACGCCTCGCACTCATCGCCGCTTTTTAGGTCGGGTCGATGGCAGCTATGGGCCAATTCCTCGCCGCAAGTTGCTGGGTTTGTTGGGAATGCCGTTTAATCGGACATCTGTTCCTGGTTTGTATTGCGTAGGAGATAGCACTTTTCCGGGTCAGGGTTTAAATGCAGTGGCGTTTTCTGGCTTTGCTTGCGGTCATCGCATTGCGGTGGATTTAGGACTTTAAAAGGATGAAGTGTGAAGGATGAAGTATGAAGTGTGAATTTTATTCTAGGGAAAAGTTTCTCTAAGTTAGTCGCCCAAGTAAGCCTTTCCTTCAGAATTCTGACTCCTGAATTCTCCATACTTCATCCTTTACCCTTCATCCTTTTATCGGTATGGGTCTTGATTGGGGGGAAAAATTCGTCCGAATAAAGGTAGAAATTCTCTGAGAGATTGACCGCGTTTTTGTTTCATGTCGGAATCTAAGGCACGTTCTAAGGCAAATGCTTTATCGGTGCCTTGTTCTTCTGAAATAATTACTAAGGCTTGGGCGAGACGACGAGCGGCTTCGTTGCGATCGCCTTTTGCCATTGCTCGGTCTGCGAGGGAGATCGCTTGATTTTCATTTGGTACTAAGGAAGGTCTGGCGATGGTGCGATTTGCGATCGCTTTTTCGTAATTGGCTCGATATGGCGTGCAAGTGCTGGGAGTGCAGCGCCTAATTTGAGTGCTGGTTCTTTGGGCGATCGCAGTTTCGGTAAAGTTAATGGCTGCGATCGGAATTGCCAACAAAACAAGCATTCTTTTTAGATTAATTTTTGCTGTTATTTTCATACTTATTTGTTACCAAATAAAGATAAATTTTAAAGATTTTCAAGGCGGGAAAAAATTCTTCTATATAAAGGTATATCATCCCATAAACTGATTCCGCATTCTTTTTGTAAGTATTCATTTAACTGCTGCTCGAAGTTAGTGGCTTCTCTACTTCCATTTATTTCTTCAACCATTACTATAGCTTGAGCAAAACGAACTGCTGCTTCATTATCTCGACCGCGATCGAGGGCTTGCAAGCCTAACTCAACAGCCTCGTCTGGATCGGTAACATGAGATGGTCGGCGGATCAGGCGATTTGCGATCGCTCTTTCATAGCTATTTTGATAACCGTTGTAATATGTCTGCCTGGAAGTTGGAAAAATACTGGCGAGTAAAGGCAAATAATCTCTCAATCGCTGACCTGTTTTTTCTACTATGTCTCCATCTAAACTGCGTTCGAGATCGAGTGCTGCTTCGGTGCCATGTGACTCTTCTAACATCACTAAAGCTTGGGCGATCCGACGTGCGCCTTCGTTGCGATCTCTTCTGGCGATCGCTCGTTCGGCTAAATCGAGGGCTTGTTGAAAATTTCTGACATTAGAGGGTTTTCTAACGATCCGTCTGGCGATCGCTCTTCGATAATTGTCTGCGTAATAATTTTCATAAATTTGTCGGTAGTCGCGTCTTAGCTGTTTGGTAGCAGAAATCTCGATCGCTGGCTTGGCAGTGACGGCTTCCGGAAAATCAAGAACTGGCACTATAACACATAAAGGAATGATAATCGCAGCCCAAGCGGATTTAAAGGTTTTTTTCATTTTTGTATTTCCTTGCGATCGAAATCTATTCCGGATTATCCATGACAAGTAACAAATTTTTTAGTATTTTCAGTAATATTTCATAGAATCTTCAAAAATTGAGTTATAAATATTACTAATCAGGTAAGCTGTTAGTTATAAACATTGACACTTCTATCCTCCCAAACTCCCTTCAAAAGGCAAGAGAAAGGGGGCTAAAGCATAGTACAATTAAAGAAAAGCTTGCAAAATTTCGCTTTTAAATAACAGTCTCTATTACTCCTCAACTAGGCTATGAGTAATTTTTCTGGATTCATTTATGAAGTGAGTCATCTAATGGGTGTAGGCTTAAGTCAAATAATATAAAAATAATTATGGAGATTTCAAAGATTGCTGGGATCGATCGCTTTAATTTGAGAACACCAAGAAAAATCCTTGGTATTAAAAGTGTAAATAATAGTAATTTTATGAGATAACATAATGGCAATATGAAGCAAGTCAAAAATTCCTCCATTGGTCACAGGTCTTTCTTCTAATAAATTCATCCAACCTTCAAAAAGATTTACAGGAGTTGAGAGCAAACAGACATGAGGCATCTGGCAAATCCGTTTAATGCGGCTAATGGCTTCTGTTGGCTCTAGGGGTTGTGCTAAGATAGCAGGATTGGTTATATAGGAATAAAATTCTGCTAAAACTTGTGATGAAACGCAGAGAATTTCTGTTTCACTAGGTCGAAATATTTCTAATGCGACCCTGTGTTGAGGTGCTTTAGTATTAGCAATGTATGCCAGAACGTTGGTATCGAGATAAATTCGTTTAGGTTCTGTTGCCATAAAGCATACCGCGATCGAAGGGTTGGAGAATTTCGCTTTCAAAAAACAACGGAGTTGGATCGAATTCTGAACACTGTTCTTTTGTTAATTGGCTTTGATGTTTATTGATAGTTTTGAAGGTTTCTACCATCACATAAATCTGTTCGATTTGTTCGGGAGTAAGTCCAGTGATATCAATAGTTTTAGCCATTTTGGATTAGGATTATGGTTTGTAGATATTCTAGCTTAGTTATCTAAAACAGTGGATGTTCCGTATCTACCTTTAATACTAACTTATCAAAATCGATCGGTTGAGGTTATGGGTTTACTGGATACAGGAGAAGCGTATTAATGTTTTACCCTATAATATTGGAATACAATTAAGGGCAATTTGGGAAGAACAAAGATTTTCTCTAAAGGTCAAAAAGAGGTATGAATACTACAGACCTGACGGGGCGACAACTATAGCTCAAAGGTAGATTGGATAAGCGTTTCGGCGCGACGACCTCGTTGATAATAAGGTAATTTATGAGGACTTAAAGACATTAATTTAGCAGTTTGTTCACTAAATAAATCTAGAGATTCCA
>DATNQN010000115.1 GCA_036703985.1 Leptolyngbyaceae cyanobacterium | reverse complement strand
CAACCCCTCCCCTAACAGGAGAGGGGCTTAAAGACTCCCCCTTCCCTCGCAGGGAAGGGGGCTGGGGGGTTAGGTTTCCCTTCAACATCACTGGTTGGAATAGCAGCTACACGGGAGAACCCATTCCTCTAGAACAAATGCAAGAATGGGTAAGCGATCGCGTTGAGCAAATTCTTGCCCTCAAACCAAAACGGGTACTAGAAATTGGCTGCGGTACTGGATTATTACTATTTCAAATTGCGCCTGATTGTGAGAAATATGTGGGAACGGACTTTTCGACAGTTTCTTTGCAGTTTATTCAGGATCGATTAGATACTCTCACTCTCCCGCAAGTTGAATTACTGCAACGCATGGCAACTGATTTTGATGGGATCGATGCAACATCGTTTGATGTGGTGATTTTGAATTCGATCGTACAGTATTTTCCAAATTTAGATTATTTGATGGAGGTGTTGGAGGGAGCAATTGAGAGAGTAAATCCGGGTGGCGTTCTATTTGTTGGTGATGTGCGAAGTCTACCTTTACTGACGGCTTTTCATACTTGGGTGCAATTCGGTCAAGCAGATGCGGGAATGGAACGAAACAAACTTCAGCAAAAAGTAGAGCGATCGCAATTTGAAGAATCAGAACTGGCGATCGATCCCGTATTTTTCCACGCACTGCGCGATAAATTTCCCCAAATTCGACAAGTGCAAATTCGTCTCTCGCGGGGTCGCATTCATAATGAGATGACGCAGTTTCGCTATAACGTTTTGCTGCATATAAATCATTATGGTGATATTGGGTTTCGTACCTCAACCCAACCTACACAAAATGACTGGAAACTTAATCCGATCGCAGTTGAAGAAATTAAAAAGAATTTAATTGAAACTAACCCAGAGCTATTTATAATCGCGAATGTTACGAACAGTCGGGTAAATGCTGCTGTCAAAACTGCCCGATGGCTACGTAATAAAGAATCTCCCAAAACAGTTGGACGAATGCAGGAAATATTGCAGGATGCTGCTGAAATAGATATCGACCCTCAAGATTGGTGGGATTTGGAAACAGCGATACCTTACAAAGTAGAGATTACTTGGTCAAATCAAACTGATACGGGTGATTATGATGTGTTGTTTATCAGGCATGATATTGATGCAATAGTTGACTTTCCTGAAAAGGTCTGCCAATTTTGCGATCGCTACACGAATAATCCCCTTCAATCTCAATTTGCTACTCAACTCATTTCCGAACTTCGTCAATATCTAAAACAAACCTTACCAGATTACATGATTCCTGCTGCATTCGTGCCGTTGGAAAAGCTTCCTATCAATAGTAATGGTAAGGTCGATCGCCGTTCTCTCCCAAGTTTGGATGAAGATTTAATTCATTCACCAAGCACGACAAGCGCACCATCAACGGAAACAGAAACAACTTTAATTGATATTTGGCAAGAACTTCTGCGGCTGAAGTCAGTGAGTGTTCGCGATAACTTTTTTGAGTTGGGCGGACATTCTTTATTGGCAACGCAAATGACCTCCCGCGTGCGCGATAAATTCGGGCTGGAACTACCTTTAAAAAGTGTATTTGAAGCACCGACGATCGCACAACTAGCGATCGTCCTCGATACCTTGCGGGACAACACCTCAACCCCAAAAATACCCCCATTAGTTCGACTCGATCGTTCTGCTTATCGTCGCAAGCGATCGACCTTACCCAACAACAATGCTCAAATTTCGCCAGAATTGCCTTCATTAACCAAAAATAATGATAAATCGTCAATAAAATCTTGGTCGCCTTTAATTCCCTTAAGTATAGGTGGAAATAAGCCGCCTTTCTTCTGCGTACATCCCATGTTTGGAGTGGTGTTTCCTTACTTGGAACTGGCGAATCATTTGAAGAGCGATCGTAGTTTTTACGGACTTCAACCATTAGGATTAGATGGGAAAACCCCACCTTTGAACCGCATTGAAGACATTGCAGCTTACTACATTCAAGCAATACAAACTCTCCAGCCCCAAGGCCCTTATTTCCTGGGAGGATGGTCTTTTGGCGGACTAGTTGCCTTTGAGATGGCGCAACAACTGACCCAAGCAGGACAAGAAATCGGTCTTTTGGCAATTCTAGATACTCTAGCACCTTGTAAAAAACCATCTTTTTCTCAAAGCTTAAAATTTCTACTGGGAACTGCCGTTTGGTCTACGCTGCCATTTCTGCTCGACTATGGCACACTTGCTACAAATCGACTGCCATTTTGGAAACGCTGGCTTTCTCGGTGGCAATGGTCTGCAATTATCGGTTTAATTCCAGAAGAATCGCGATTAAAGTTATTAGATGAATCGGCAATTTCTCCCATGTTAAAAATTGTCTATGCTAACGCTCAAGCCGCGTATCGTTACGTGCCACAGCATTACCCCAACCGCATCACTTTGTTTAGCGCTACAGAATCATCTAATTTAATTGAACAAGACCCAACATTAGGCTGGAATGTGCTTTCTAATCATATTCAACTACATCAAGTACCGGGTAATCATCTATCTCTATTAAAGCAGCCCCATGTTCAATTTCTAGCTAAACAAATTGGGGAGTATCTGCTATAGCGACAATACAGAAAAATTTTTCTAGGTAAGTTGTTGCGCTGTCTTCCCTGAAGCGCAACAACTTATTTAGTCAATATCTCAAACCAAAGCACCACCACAACTAGAACCACACCCCGACGTACAACCGTAGCAATAAGGGGCAGTTTGTACTTCATCAATTAAGTCCAAACTACCCGCTTCTAACAACTTACTAACTGTTAGTTTTTCTCCATTGCGAGTTCTGGCTGGTAAATTTTCCATTTGATTAAAGTCACAATCATAGATATTACCCAGATAATCGATCGAAAGTTCATCCCGACACATTAAATTTTCTATAGTATTGGAATTAAAGTTAGATGCCAAAAACTGTAAATAAGGTGCATATAGCTTTTGCCGTTGTAAATACAACTTTGTTCTACCAACAGGTAAATTAGTGATGGTAAACAAGTTATTAAAATGAATATTAAAATGTTCTTGCAAAAATTGCTTATAATCCAGTTCTAGCTTATGCTGATCTGGGGTCAGAGAAAACTTTTCACTTTTAGGAAGCTGCGGATTATATACTAAATCGAGAATTAAATTAGGTTCTGTACCATACCCCAGTTTATTTAAACGCTGGATAGCGCAAATCGAAGCATCATAAACGCCATTACCCCGCATTTTATCCACATTATCTTGCAGGTAACAAGGTAGAGAAGCAACAACTCTCAGTTGATTTTCCGCGCAATATTCAGGAATATCCTCAAACCCTTTTTCAAAATAAATAGTTAAATTAGACCTCACAATTACTTGTTTCCCAGCTTCCCTCGCTGCATCTACCAAAGGTCTGAAACCATAATTCATTTCTGGCGCACCACCAGTCAGATCGACGATCTTAATTTGGGGAAATCTGTTGATAAGTTCAATTAGCTGTTGGCAAACTTCTGGAGAAAGTTCTTCAGTTCGTTTTGGCCCAGCTTCTACATGACAGTGAGTACAGGCAAGGTTACATCTTTTACCAAGGTTAACCTGTAAAATGTTGATTTTGCTTTTATGCAAAGGAAAACCGATTTTCTCCCGAAAGGGGGTTACGGTGGTGCGAGGTAATTGAATTTCGAGCACTTTTAGCCTGTGGGTTGATTGCAGCATTTCTAATGATACAATAAACAACTAACCTATAGGAGTAAGTCCAAGCTTGCTTAAGAAATTTATTAAGTGAAATAAAACATTTGTAGTATTATTTTTTTCATAGTTAGTATTAATTATCTAAGTAATATTTCGTGCATATATCTAAAATAAGAACAGAATTTCCTAAGATTAACAAATGTAAAACGACTTAGATCTATTCGGGAAAGAATAACGCTCTTTTGTATTGGTTGCTATAATCTGATATTTCAAATCTAATCGAGAAATAAATATGGCTACAATTCTTGGAACTGCTGCCAACGACACCCTGATTGGCACTATAGAAGGGGACTCCATTGTTGGCTATGGAGGTAACGATCGCATTGAAGGCAGAGAGGGAGTTGATTCTTTAATTAGCGGAACTGGTCAAGACGTACTTTATGGCGGAAACGGCAAAGATTACCTAGATGCTAGCAGTGCCGATCGCGCTTGGCTATACGGAGAAGCAGGAGACGATCGACTAATTGGTAGTAACGGTTCTGACTACCTAAACGGGGGTGGCGATAATGACTACTTATTTGGTGGACTGGGTAGCGATGACCTGTACGGAGAAGCAGGTAGCGATTATATCGACGGTTGGGATGGTAGCGATCGACTTTTTGGCGGTACGGAAAACGATATTTTGTTAGGTTGGACGGGTAATGACCAATTATATGGTGGTTCCGGCAATGACGATATTTATGGAGAAGGCGACAACGACAGTCTTTACGGAGGTTTAGTTGACACTCCCCGGCGTGAACGCACGGGGATTATTGGATCTAAGACATAACTTGCTCATGCAGGTTTTCACCAACAAGAGTAGAGGTTTCATCTCCCCAAGCGTTGCTTGCGTCTAGCGCAAAGGTTCCAGTATGCCCTA
>DATNQN010000114.1 GCA_036703985.1 Leptolyngbyaceae cyanobacterium | reverse complement strand
GCCGCTAATTCATGAAAAGCGAGGCTCATTTCATACTGCTGTTGCCAAGCATTTTCTCCCAACAAAGACAGTCCCACTCCGGCATATTCACGCGCTGCTTGATAGGCGGTGGCAGTTCTAGCTTTGCGACAGGCGGTGAGGTTAAGTCGTGCTAGTTCATTTCGTTGTGTTTGTTCGCTAATTAAAGAAGTTCCGTAATTTAATTGATTGACTATTTCAAAAATTCGCTCTTCTCTAGCATCTGGAGAAACCTGTTGCAGGAGTAGTTGACCGATTTGGTAATGAGTTGCCTGTTTTTGGCGATCGGGAATCAGAGCATAAGCTGCTTGCTGTACTCGATCGTGTAAAAATTTATAAGTAACAGTTTCTTGATTTTCTGATGTATTTTTTGTAGTTTCCTGCCAGACATAAAACTTATAAAAATCACCGATCGGTACGATAAATCCTTCTTGTAATGCTTTCCATAAACAGGCTGCTGTTTCGATTTGAGATTGTTCTGAAACAATTGCCAAAGTTGCTAAATCAAAAGAGTTACCAATGCAAGCTGCTAGCTGCAAAATCTGTTGAGTTGATGGTTGGAGTTTGCGTAATTGAGAACTCATAAAAGCTACAACGTCATCTGTGACTGCTTGAGTTCTTATTTGCGCGATGTCGCATTGCCAGCAGCCTAACTCAAAATCAAATTTAATCAGTTCCTCTTGATATAACGCTTTGAGAAACTGGGTGGTAAAAAAGGGATTGCCTTTAGTTTTTTGATATATTAATCCAGAAAGATTAGCAGCTACATCTTCTGAAGTTTTGAGCGTGTCAGCAATTAATTTATTTACTTGGACTTGACTTAACGGTGCTAAAGTAATCGTATTAATTGTCGATCGCGATTTAGCAATGTCACTCAAAGTCAACATTAATGGATGACCTGGGTAGACTTCGTTATCGCGATAGGCACCTATGATGAAAAGATAACCCGTATCCGCCATTAATAGCTGCATTAAGTTCAGAGAAGCTGAATCTGCCCATTGCAAGTCATCTAAAAATATCGCTAAGGGATGTTCTACTTTGGTAAAGACTTGGGTAAATTTTTGAAATAATAAGTTAAAGCGATTTTGCGCCGCAGTTCCTGATAATTCTACTACTGCGGGTTGCGGGCCAATAATACTTTCTAATTCAGGAATTACTTCAATAATTACCTGTCCGTTTTCTCCAAGAACCTCTAAAATCTGTTGTTTCCATTGTTGAATATGGGCATCGCTTTCGCTTAATAATTGGCCCATTAAATCTCGAAAGGCTTGTACGAAAGCACTAAAGGGAATATTGCGCTGAAATTGGTCAAATTTGCCTTTGATAAAATATCCCCGCTGTCTGACAATTGGTTTATGCACCTCGTTGACGACAGCAGTTTTCCCAATCCCAGAAAACCCAGCCACCAGCATCATTTCTGTTGCGCCAAGGCTGACTCGATTCTCCTTCGGAGACGCTACGCGATCGAATGCTTGGAGGAGGATTTCTACTTCGGTTTCTCTGCCATAGAGTTTATCGGGGATGATGAAGCGATCGCACAAATCCCTTTGAGCAATTGGAAAAGCTTCTATTTTACCTTTTGCCTGCAATTGTTGCCAGCATCGTTCTAGATCCCATTTCAGTCCTAATGCGCTTTGATAGCGGTCTTCCGCATTTTTTGCCATTAATTTGGCTACTATTTCTGATATGACGAGAGGAATTTCTGGATTGATTTCATGCACTAATTTTGGCGGTTTGGCAATATGACAATGCACCAACTCCATTGGGTCGTTGGCTGAAAATGGTAATTCTCCCGCCAGCAATTCGTAGAAAGTTACGCCCAAAGAGTAAAAATCAGTCCGGTAATCAATGCCTCGATTCATTCTGCCAGTTTGTTCTGGAGAAATATAAGCTAATGTTCCTTCCAAATGATTGGGATTTAATATAGTTTGGGTTTCTCTGGGTAGCAGTGAAGCAATACTAAAGTCGATTAACTTAACTTCTTTGGTTTGGGGATTAATCAGAATGTTGCTGGGTTTGATATCTTTATGGATTACTCTCTGGCGATATAAAAC
>DATNQN010000113.1 GCA_036703985.1 Leptolyngbyaceae cyanobacterium | reverse complement strand
AAGCTCAATATCAAAATTAAATGCGTAGCAGCTTATCCGCCCTAACATAGTAATCGAATTGCTATCTAGTAACGAGGTGGCTGTTCTTCGTAAATATACTCGCCTCTCAAAACCGGTCTGTTGATATTTACAAGTCCGGGCAGTTGTAGCAAAGATGTATTGTAAGGGTTGGGTAAATCTGGCGTCCGAAGTATGGGATCGCTGTTAACCTGCTGTTCTAGCGCATCTACATATAGTTCGTGAATATTTTCGCCGTCTTCTACCATCTCATTTTCTGGAAAAGGGCCAAATAGATAATTCAACTGCCTGCGGATAGAACGATTCTCGAAGGCATCTTTATCATTATCAAAAAAGGTGCGCTCGAATGCTTCGGGAAGGGTAATTACTCTGGGAGTACCCGGAATGCCTGCGGGTTGGAATTGACCGTTGGCAGCAGTGGCAAACATGGTGGCAGTAGCACTCAAAATGGCTACACTTGCCAGATTGGTAAATCGCGAGAACATAACGTTCACCCTCACTTTTTTCAAATACTAACTTATCTTTAAGCTTAAAATCATTGTGGAATGTTCTTAATTATTAATTGTGATGATCGGTGGAATTGAAGAATCATCTGGGTTTGCTGCTTTTGCAACATTGGATTTAACAACATTAAGGCAGCATCTTCTCAATTTGTTTTGCCAGTTGGCTTATAAAGAGGGTGATTTTGTGCTGTCTTCGGGTCAGCGTAGCTCTTATTACATTAACGGGAAGTTGGTGACGCTGCATCCTCATGGCGCTTTGGCGATCGGGCGCATCCTGCTATCTATGCTACCTACCGATACTCAGGCAGTAGCAGGTTTGACTTTGGGTGCAGATCCGATCGTATCCGCCGTCAGCGTAGTTTCTGCTTATGAAAATCGTCCGATTCCCGCTTTGATTATCCGCAAGGAAGCGAAAGGGCACGGTACAAAAGCTTACATTGAAGGCCCGGAATTACCGCAAGGTGCAAAAGTTGTAGTTTTGGAAGATGTGGTAACAACTGGTGGTTCGGCGCTGAAAGCAGTTGAGCGACTGAAAGATGCGGGTTATATCGTTGACGAAGTGATTTCGCTGGTGGACAGAAAACAGGGTGGTGCTGAGTTATACCAATCAGTTGGGTTGAAGTTTGAGGCGGTGTTTGCGATCGGGGAAATTCAAGAGCGGTATAAGCAGTTGAAAGTTTAAACTAAAGGTAGGGATTGCTAGTTCTAGCCGTGATTTTCTAGACACGGCTAGAAGAGTTTGCGCCTTGCTAAAATAAATTTGCTTGCTGGGCGGGTTTTACTGATAATTTTTTTATAAATTTAAATTTGAGGAGAAAATAGTTATGACACAAACACCAGATAATGAAAACAGAAGGGTTAGATGGACAGATGAAATGCTGGACAGTTTAGCCTCAGATGTTTCGGGATTAAGAGAAAGTGTTTCGGAATTAAAAGATAGCGTAGATGGGGTAAGGGTTACAGCGCAGGCGTTGTTACAGTTAGCAGCGCAGCAACAGCAAGAGAATGAAGCCAGAAAAGCTGAATTAGCAGCGTGGAAACAAGAAAATGACCGCCGTTTTAACGAATTGGAAGAGTGGAAACGAGAAAGCGATCGCCGTTTCTATACGTTACTAGATGAAGTGCGTTATTTGAATAGAAGAGGCGATCGTATTGAAGGAGATGATATTTAAAATTGGTTAGAAGGTTTAGTTACTTTTACCACTTTTACCGTTTATTAAGAGATGAATTAGCAAAATTTTTAATTGCGGTACGATATTGAATTTTATTAAAAAACAAATCTCCATTATTGTGTTTTGCTCCCGAAATCAGTAATAATTGTTTAGGATCAGGTGCAGCTTTATATAGTTTTTCACTCATTGTATAAGGAATCAGAGGATCGTCAACACCGTGAACGAATAAAACAGGAATACGTAAAGATTTGACCTTATTAATAGAGTCAAAGCGATGAGTTAAAATTAATGAGATGGGGAATATGCGAAAGTAAGGGTAACGTGCGATCGTATTTGCCATAGAAGTGAAGGAATTTTGCACGATTAATCCCGCTGCTTCTGGATGTTTTGTAGCCAATTCAATAGCTACTGCACCGCCCAATGAGTGTCCGTAGATAAAAATGCGATCGGCTGGTATTTTCTGCTGATTTACAAGATAATTCCAAGCTATCTCTGCATCTTGATATAATTGTGATTCTGTGGGAAAATTACCTTTGCTTTTTCCGTATCCTCGATAATCAATTAAAAGAACTGAAAAACCTAACTGTTGAAATCTATATGCTTGGTTAATGTTAGAACCTATATTTAATCCTCTGCCGTGTAAATAAAGTAAAGTTCCTAAATTTGATTTTTTAACTGGTATCCACCATCCATGAATTTCACCACCACCTAAATTTTTAGGAACTGGTAAATAAACGTTTTTGTAATTTATTTTATAGAAATCAGGGGTTTTTTGAAAATTATAAGTAGGAATGAAAAGAAACCGTTGCTGTATAAAGAACAGGAGCGTGCAGATTAACGTGTAAACAATGAATAAAGTTGAGAATATTTTGAACAAAACTTTTCGTTTGGATTTTCGCATATTTACTCAACAGCGGGGTAAGCGATACCACTATTACACTAACAAATAGATAAATTTTTCTTTTAATCGGCATCTGCCTGAATCAATTCATCATGCAGGTTGCCTTTAGGTTTTAACTAATTTATTTATATTTCATATACTAAAACATAGCTGCGGATAAAATTTTCATCGATTGGAGTATTATCTGACAGTTTGATTAACTTAGTTTGTGGAAAAGGTTCAGGTAGTTTGCGACAATGGGAAACAACATATAGTGTTTTTACTCCAATTTCCCCATTCTCTTTCTCCCATAAACCTTCATTGTGAGTTGAGGGTAAGCATTTTTCAAGTAAGTTATTTGTTAGGTGTGTATTTGGTTTTGGGTCGAGTTCAACTAGCTCTAATACTGCTTCATATCTAACTAAACTATCTTCACCTAAAGCAAAATAAATTTTGCGGTGTCCGTGAGTTTTTACAGCTAATTCTGCTGATGTCCATTTTAAATAAGAGCGAAAGGTAATACGTTCATCGGGGGATTTGTTACTTGCGTCTTCAAGATGTTGTTGATAATTGCGACAAAATACAGCACAATTTGGGGTAGTTTTGATTTTTGATGGAATGCTCATCTTCCAAACCTCCTTATTCAAATCAGTAGGTGGGCAATGCCCACCCTACTATATTAACCTTGAGCTACTGGCTCTTTAGCCAAAAACTTCTCCAATTCTTCCAATGCTTCGGCATCAACTTTTGTTTGCATCGGGCAGAATTTCGGGCCGCACATTGAGCAGAATTCAGCGGTTTTGTAGATATCTGCTGGGAGGGTTTCGTCGTGATATTCTTTGGCCCGATCGGGATCTAATGCTAACTCGAATTGACGGTTCCAATCGAAATTGTAACGCGCTTTCGAGAGTTCATCATCGCGATCGCGTGCCCCCGGACGACGGCGGGCAATATCGGCAGCATGGGCAGCTATTTTATACGCAATTAACCCATTTCGCACGTCTTCTGCATTCGGTAAACCTAAGTGTTCCTTCGGTGTTACATAGCACAGCATCGCCGTACCGTACCAGCCTGCCATCGCCGCACCGATCGCAGAAGTGATATGGTCGTAACCGGGAGCAATATCGGTTACTAATGGCCCTAGCACGTAGAAGGGTGCTTCCGAACACTCTTCCATTTGCTTTTTGACGTTAAACTCGATTTGATCCATCGGCACGTGACCTGGGCCTTCTACCATCACCTGCACGTTATGTTCCCAAGCTTTGCGAGTAAGTTTGCCGAGAGTTTTCAATTCGGCGAGTTGGGCAGCGTCGGAGGCGTCGTGAGTGCAACCGGGACGGAGAGAATCGCCTAAACTGAAGGAAACATCGTATTTCTTGAAGATTTCGATGATATCGTCGAAGTGCGTGTAGAGAGGATTTTGCTTGTGGTGATGCAGCATCCACCGGGCGATAATTCCGCCACCGCGAGAAACTATTCCAGTGATCCGACTTTTCACTAAAGGCAAGTATTCAATTAAAATACCTGCGTGAATTGTCATGTAATCTACGCCTTGTTGAGCGTGCTTTTCGATAATGTGGAGAAAGTCATCTGGTGTCAGCTTTTCAATACTGCCGTGAACGCTTTCTAATGCTTGGTAAATCGGAACAGTACCGATGGGAACTGGGGAAGCGTTGATAATGGCGGTGCGAATTTCATCCAAGTTACCGCCACCAGTGGATAAGTCCATCACGGTATCGGCACCATATTTTACCGCCTGTTTCAGCTTGTTCAGTTCTTCCTCAATACCGGAGGAATTGGGGGAAGCGCCGATATTGGCGTTGACTTTACACTTAGAAGCGATGCCGATCGCCATTGGTTCTAAGTTAGTGTGGTTGATATTGGCGGGAATAATCATCCTCCCCCGCGCCACTTCGTCGCGAATCAACTCAGCAGGGAGGTTTTCCCGCTGGGCGACATAGTGCATTTCTTCGGTAATGATGCCTTGGCGGGCGTAGTTCATTTGCGAAACATTACTTTGCCCGCGACGCTTCGCTACCCATTCTGAACGCATATTGAATTCCTCTAATAAACAGCTTCCCTCCGCCGGTATTACCCGGACTCAGGTGCAAAGGGTTTGTTCTCAGCCCGTTGTGATGGGCACCCCTAGCTATGGCTGTTGATTGTATCACTTTGGATTGGGGGTGGATTGAGCTAATGAGGAAATCTTAATGGGCGGGGGTATTTGGTGGAAGGTAACGATGACTTTATGCTCGTCACGATCGCAGTTTAGTTGAAAAGCGCGATCGGCATCTACTAAATTTTCTAAACATTGGTAAAAAATATCACCTATAAAAAGCCTTAGATTTTTTCTGCCTAAAGGAATTTAGCAGGCATAGCTACTCTAGCCTAGCTAAGCTGCTACGCATTTAATTTTGATATTGAGCTTGATGGGGAGATGGGGGGATGGGGGG
>DATNQN010000112.1 GCA_036703985.1 Leptolyngbyaceae cyanobacterium | reverse complement strand
CAAATTTCTCAGGCGATGCTGCAATTGACCGAAGCTTCCTCTCAAACCGTTCAGTCTTTACGAGAGGTGAACGGGGCAATCTCTCAATTGAATGAGGTGGCACAATCCCTTCGCCAGGAAGTTTCTCGCTTTAAAGTTGTTTAGAATAGAGGCGGCAAAATATGCAAGAAACTGCTAATTAGTAAGGAGTTCAATTAATACTCACCAGATCGAGAATTTACTCGCTGCAAGTTGCTATTTAACGTAAGTTGCTAGTGATAAGGTTTAGGCTGGTAGTGGGATGAGAAGATGATTCAAAATTGAAACATTTTCAGATGATTTACTCCTAGTCTCTTCTTTCCTTAGTCCCTAGCCCCTACCTTCCTAAGTTTTGATAACTAGCAACTTGAGTTATTTATTAGTTTTGGCGGATCGATCGGGTTGTAGGGTGCGTCAGTTCCCATAATTTAGGAAATAATCACTAATTCGATCGTTAGTAAAGCATCCTACTACCTTACTTACTAAAAATATTTATCTAACTGGTATAAGTAATGTATAACTTTATGAGCATTAAGTAACAAAACTAAATGAAAATAAATAAAAAATATTTCATTTTATGTTTAACTAAAAAAAATAAGTTATGCTTTAATTTTTTAAAGGTGTTTTATATATTAGTTTTGGGGATTAAGCAGTGTTAAATAAAATTAGTAATCGCATTTTACTCGGGTTTTCCGTTCCCATTATTTTCTTAATTATTTTGGGTACTAGTATCGCCGCAATCGATAAGAAAGTAATCGAATTGGAAAAAGATATGAATCAAACGTCAATCCAAATAAAAAATACAAATGAGTTGACTTATGCTTTGGCTAGAATACTAGGAATTATTCGAGCTTACGTTCTCGATCCGGGAGATACTCTCTACATAAGGGATTACAATTATACTCGTGAAATTATGCTCAATAGCAAGCGAAGTTTACAAGATATCAAAGATAGGCAAGCTCGAAATGCAATAGACGAACTCATAAAAGTAGCTGAAGAGTACGAGCAAATTAGTGCGGGAGTTTTTCCTTTGGTCAATGCCAACCAGCGAGAAGAAGCAAAGCGAATAGTTATCCAATCACACTTATTAAGAGTAGAAGATTTGCGAAAAGAGGTTATTGAATTACTAGAACAGCGGCTGGAAAAAAACAAAGGGGAAATTAAACAAGGTCAGGGTGCGATCTTGATACTCACTATTTTAGGTACGTTGTTAACGATCGCGGTAACGGTATTAGTAGCTTGGTGGGTGGTCTTGCCCTTAAGTAGAAAAATGCCAACGATCATCGACGCGGCAGATAAAATTGCCGAGGGAGACTTGCGGCAAACCGTTGAAGTAACCAGAGACGGTACTGAGTTGGAGAAATTGCTAGTGGCATTTCGCAATATGAGCAGAAACTTGAATGTATTAATCCAAAACTTGCAAAAATCAGGCATCCAAATCACCACATCGACCACTCAAATCGCCGCATCAGGCAAACAACTAGAAGCAACCGTCACCGAACAAGCCGCCTCCACCAACCAAGTCGCCGCCACCGCCAAAGAAATCTCCGCCACCTCCCAG
>DATNQN010000111.1 GCA_036703985.1 Leptolyngbyaceae cyanobacterium | reverse complement strand
GCGGTGGTGTTTTGGGATGTTGGCGACTTACGGGCTGCGACCGCATGAGGTGTTTCATCTGGACTGGAAGAATTTTCAGGAAGGGACTGGGGTTTTGAGGGTGTTGGAAGGAAAGACTGGGGAAAGGAGAATTTGGCCTTTGCATCCGGAGTGGGTGCAGGCTTGGTCGCTGTTGGATGTAAAGGTGCCGTCTTGTACGGGAAGGAATAATAAGGAGTTGGGGCAAAGGGTGTCGCAATATTTCCGACGACAGGGTATGGAGTTTCGTCCTTACGATTTACGCCATGCTTGGGCAATTCGGAGTATGGAATATGGATTGGAGGTATCGCTAGCGGCTAAACAGATGGGGCATTCAGTGGCGATACATATTGAGACATATCATGCTTGGCTGGACGAACACCATCAGCAGCAGGCTTATGAGAGGTTGCTGAATAATCCATCTCGACCTGTTGCTCCGATTCATCATGGTGAAGGAGTCTAAGATAACAGATCGGGATAGTTTAGTTGAAATTTTCGGGTGCAAGCGTACAGATGTAGTCTATACATTGCCAGCGAAAAGCGATCGGGTTAGAGTACAGACCGTAGCTTAGTTAAATTCTCAGTATATGACTGTGCTAAATTTAACTTACTTATCTCCGTTCGTTGCCTCCAGAAAAACCCGCTTTAACAGTACAAATGCACTAAAAAGTAACGGATAATATTTAATCGTCTTTTATGTATGCTGAAAATTACTCAAACGCCTCCTGATGCAGTTGAAGCACAGAAAACTTTTTCTGTCGGCGGAATTGCCGACCCTGTTAATGCAGGTAAAAGTTTAATTTTAATCATAGATAACCAGTTAACAATTACTGGGCCAACCGTCACTTCTTCAGGAACTTGGAAAATAGATTTAGCATTCAAGCAGATTGGTTATCATCGCTTGTTAATTGCTCTCGAAGATGAGCAAATAGAATTAATTGTGACTGTGGTTAATGAATTAATGAATCAGCCAACCGGAGATATTTTAGCCTTTTATTCGGGTCAACAACCGGACTCTAGAGGGCGGATGATAGAGGATATTTGGTCATGGGACTATGCAAAACTAGAGTCTACTCATGATTATATCCAGTGGCTTTTTCCGTTGAGAGAAAGAAGTAAGTTTAACCGGAATGCGCCTGTTTTGACTGACGAAGTAGTGGCAGCGTTTAAAAGCGATAAAAATTTAAGGTTGCGGTTATTTAAATCTTTCAAAGTCATGTTGAAATTTTATGGGTTGCAATGCAGCAAATGGGATGATCCTGAAATTGAGGTTAGCAAGTCGGATGAATATGAATCGCGAAAGGGAAAATGGATTAATCCAAGAAATCACAATTACCTTCGGATTACTAGGATATTGACGAGTTTAAGGATTCTGGGCTTATCAAATTACGCACTTAGTTTTTTTAATTGTTTAGCTCAAATATATTCACAAGAGAGCCAAAATATAGGGACTGAAACTTATAATTTTTGGCGAAAGGCTGTAGATGAGTAATTAAAAGTTAGTTTAAGCAATAGAAATCTGGAGGGGAAGTTGTTTTTACCCCTTGTCCTCAAATTTTCTTTTCAAGTTGATTCTGCTATCTCTACGGAGAAACGGGAGTCTGTTCTTTCAAATCCAAAGTTAACAAATTGAGAATCAAACGGTTTTCATCAATTAATCTAATTATCAAATCCCCATCATGTACTGTCAAATCAGCGGCAATTTCTGGTAAACCTTCCAGACAACGAATTGATAAGTCAGAATTATTGAAAATTAAAATATCGAGTTCGGTCAAGACAACTGTACAATCATCTAAAGGGAGAATTTGGAAGAGGGGTGTATGCAGCGACATGGAAAGGCAAATGTGACCATCTTGCAGGTCAACTGCTGCTAACTTTTGGTCTACTCCTACCCAAAGAATGCGTTCATCTTTTGATTGAATAATAACGGGCTGAATAATCGGGCTGCTTCTCCAACTTAATCCGTAATTACCATTACATTCATCTAAATTTAAAATAGCAAATTGGTGGGGATAGTCGTGGACGATGAGGCGTCGCACTCCTTCGATTTGATTAAATTCTGCTTGGCTAATAGGTTGAATGTTCACGGTTGTTCTGGGGGATATATTTTGGTAATAAGGGTGGTTACTTCTGGGATTGAGTTAAGGTCATTATTGCGGTACAAGTAGCTAATTTCAATGGCTCCTTGTAGGTCAGGCATGGTGATTTCTACTTTTCTTACTATTGTTGTACCATATCGATCTCGTTTACGTCCTACTTGTGGTGCATCTAAGCCTTGCTGAAAGATTTGCAGTAGTTGTTCTCGACCATTATTCTCTTCTTCAATGCCGAATTGACGCAATCCGTTTAAGTTATCGAGCGAACGTCTTTGATTATCTGGATTGGAGGTGACGCGACCGAAAAAATAATCGAATTTATTTGATTTTATAGTAAATCCTTCCCCTTGAATTATTTCGCTCATACTTTTGATGTTTGATTTTTATAAATTAGAATTAAGAGTGAAAATCAGGCGAGTAAAGTTTACATTTTACTGCTCTAACGGTATGCCATCTCCCAGTATGGGATGAGAGAAGTAAGCAACCACTTGAAGTTAGTGTGAAAGGCTGTTGGGGTAGCTTGGGAGCAGTGTAAAGATAAAGACTTTCACCTTCTGCCTTCTGCCTTTTGTGTTCAAACTCTAGACTTCATCCAAGTTCGCACCCCCAAGTTAACCAATCGGGCATTAGCTGTGTTAAACGTAAGACCGCTTCTTGTGCAAACTCACCTAAAGCTTGGACAACTGCCTGACGCTGGGTAGCTTGCCAAGGTTTGAGGACTGTTTTGACCCAAGCAGTTCCGTAGCCAATTGCCGCTTTTAAGCGATTGGCACAGCCGCTAAGTTCATAAGGTGTGCGTTCGCGTAGCGTCTCCGTAGGAGAATCGGGTACTGTAGATGTAGACGTGGGAAGCAAACAGGCTACTTTCTCAATAGCTTGTGAAAATCTCTCCCAGTAATCAGGACAAGCTTTTAACAACTCGACAGAACAACTGGAGCTTAGTAGATTAGCCTGGGCGAATAAATCGGCTAATTTCTCGCGGGACTCAAATCTGGGATGAGGAGATGGAGTAGCTTCCAAGTCTGCTAACAAACGCAAAAGCCATTTAATATAAGAATGCTCAGGGGATAAATTTGTTGAGAGCAAGTTGGTATCATTTCCCAGTTGGCAAAGCAATTGGTCAGGAGAGTAGGCAGTTTCGATGTTTTCAGCGGACTGATTGGCTATTTCTGGGAATTCTTCTAACAACTGAGCTACCTCACCAATTGCGTAGGCTACCCGATTCCAATAAGAAGGACAAATTTCCAGCAGTGTTTCTTCATATTGAAGAGAAAGAGATTGAGCTAAGTTAAAGGCATCGCACAAATCCTCAGAATAAAAACGGGGATGTAAATTTGGCCTTGTCTCCAAGTCTGTAAGCAAATCGAGTAGCCATTGAATAGCTGGGTCATACTTCAGAGTAATGTCATTTTTGGTTGTAGAGGAGATGTCTTCTAAAGTAGAGGTTGGGTCAACTTCAACTTCTGGTTTTTGGTTTACCTTACCTATACCTATTACTACATCTTGTCCTACCTGAGATTGTTGTTGCGGTTGGGTGGAAACTGATGCTTCATTCTTGTTAGTTAAGGAAGAAGCGTTTAATTTGAGGAAAGCTTGTTTTGCTTCTTCTGGCTGTAAATCCCAGTATTTTTGATTCCAAGCTAGCAGTACTGCTAACCGCTCTTTTCGCTCGCGACCGCAAACAGCGTAATAACGAAATTTGCCATTGCTAGAAATCTTTTTACTGTATACTCCGGCTTTCTTCAAAAGTTTACCTACAAAGCTAATAGAGTCAGTAGCGTTAGTGATTTTTAAGTCAAAATATCGTTTGAGACGTTCTTTGTGTTCCAATGCTTTTGTGATAATTTTTTGAATGATAGGTGAATCTTTACAAAATTCTTCTTTAGAATGAATCAAGTCAATAATTCCTAAGTCTAACAGCAATTGAGCCTGAATAATTTTCGGTCTGAGGTCGGGTAAAAATACGTCTCCTTCCATCCACTTTAATCCGTGAGATTTCCACTTACGAGAATCTAAAATTTTGCACTCGTGGGGGTGAGTGGCTAACCAATAAAGGAATTGAGATCTCAGCCAATGAGGATTGGATACTTTGTAAGTGTAAATGAACTCTGGTGTAAGATTGACTCCAGGTAAGTAGTCGCGCAGTAATACTCCGTCAGCTAGGGTTCTTTCCTCAAATTTGGCTTGGGGATTGCGTTTGATTTCTTTGGCTTGTTCGAGAGTCATTTTGGAATTTGCGCCTTCACTTAAAAGTGCAGCTAATTCCTGTTTCAATTGTTTCTTACATTGGATAATTAGCGCCCCAAAACCATTTTCTTCTCCTTCGCAGGGAGTAACTATAGCATTTTCCTTTTCGATTAATTCAAGTTGTAGGGTTTGACCGCAGCTAGGTTTGGAATAGTTAATTCGAGCTTGAATTTTTACCCACAACTCTAAGTGGGGATTGTTCCAGTTTCCTCGATCCCAAATTTGTTGGAAAACTTGGTGAAATTTGGCTAAGTCTCCTTCGCATTCTTCTCTGGCTAATTCATAAGCTAATTGGAGAATATCTTCTTGTTGGCAGTCTTTGATATTATTAGAAAGGGTAGTTTTAATTACTCTAGGGAGTGGTGAACTGCATCCTTGAAATTGATTATTTCGATCCGCAGTCCAAAGGGTGACGGGGATATGGTGTCTATTTCTAGCTAATTGCTGTCTGAATTCGCAGGGTTCTAAAACTCCAGAATAGAGAGCGAATATTTGTTTAAACCAATCAATTTCGATGCTAACACCAACTGCCATACTGGGAGAATAGAGCAGAATTAGAGGTTTTATTTGCTGAATTTCTTGGTTGATTTCGGCCACGAAATCTTTAGCCCAATCTTCTTCTGAGGTTTTGCCGTCGATGCGGATACAAAGATTTTTTAGTTCGGGAAAATCGGCAATTAATGCTCGTTCTAAAGCTTCTAGTTCGTTTTGAGAATCGGCGGTAATGATGATTGGTTCTCGTTCTGGATTTGATTCATTGAGAGCGAGTGTTCGTTCGATGTGGGCATAAATTTGTCGCTCGACTTCTTGTTTATTACTATCGCCTTTATAAAAAGTAAATTCGCGTGGACTACCTTGATGATGGTTAACGACAATATAGGTGGGAGTATTTTCTGGTGCGAGTGCTTTAACGTAATCTACTGGAGTTTAGACTAACCGCGCTTTAAGGCGCGGTTAGTCTAAACTCCAATTAGGAATTTTTACTTACCACTTCTCTCGGCAATAAATCAAAGTAAAGTAAAAAGGTGAAAAAAAGGTCGTACAAGTGTACTAATGACAT